>JBBQHJ010000004.1:0-49088 GCA_038323865.1 Gemmatimonadales bacterium | reverse complement strand
AACGCCACCGACTGCGCCAACCCCTTCGCCGCCTGAATCGTCGTGATCGCGGCCGTCAACGTCGTCTTGCCGTGATCGACGTGGCCGATGGTGCCGACGTTCACGTGCGGCTTGGTGCGATCGAACTTTGCCTTTGCCATTGTCCAGTCTCGAGTCAAAGAGAAAAATCTTTTCAACGCGTCGGCCAGTCCGCCGGTCGCTCAGTCAGCCAGACACTGCCTTTGCAGTGTGGCGGACCAGCAGACAGGCCGACTGGCAGACCAAAAACAACCAGAGCACGCGACCGGGATTGAACCGGTGACCTCACCCTTACCAAGGGTGTGCTCTACCAACTGAGCTACGCGTGCAACTTCGAGTTCGTGCACACACATCACTTGCACAGCAACTACAACACAGAGCGGGAGACGGGGCTCGAACCCGCGACATCAAGCTTGGAAGGCTTGCGCTCTACCAGCTGAGCTACTCCCGCGAAACTACCCCGACAAACTCCGCCCAACGGCGCAATGGTGGGGGAAGGATTCGAACCTTCGAAGGCTGTCGCCGTCAGATTTACAGTCTGATCCCGTTGGCCACTTGGGTACCCCACCCAAACTCCCGCGCGGCTTCGGCCCACGCTCGCTCCTGCACCCAGCAGAGCTGACGGCGAGAATCGAACTCGCAACCGCCTGATTACAAATCAGGTGCTCTGCCAATTGAGCTACGTCAGCAGACAGCCATTTTTGCGCGAGCCTCTTATGATAGCCAACGAAATTAAATGGGTCAAGGCGTGGAGGTATCAGAACTTAAGCCTTGGGAGCCCGCTGGCAGCCCGCTTCGCCGTCGGCCCGCTCCGCTGTCAGCACACTCGCTCCGCTCGTTGTCAGCTCAGCTTCCAAGTCGTGCCGGCGGCGGAATCCTCAATGGTCACACCGCGCTCACTAATTTCGGCGCGGATGCGATCCGCCTCGGCGAAATCGCGCCGTTGGCGGGCGTCGCGGCGCGCCGAAATGCGCGCTCCCACCCAACTGGACAGCGCCTCGCCTGCCGCCTCCGGCTCAGGAACTACGTCCAGCACGGAGTTCAGGTGCTCAAACGACTGTCGCGCTCGGTCCACCGCTTCTGAATCCCCTCCCTTGCGGTCGAGCTCGGCATTTGCCTTTCGAATAAAGTCGAACAGCGCCGCCAGAGCTTCCGGAGCGTTCAGGTCATCGAACACAGCCGCCTCGAACGAGGCCACTGCCTCGTCTGCCGCGACAGCCAGCTCCGCCGTGCCGCCCAGCAATCGAGCCTGGTCACCGAAAAGGCGCGCGTGGAAATCGCCAATCCTTCGAACGGCTTGCTTCGACGCCTCGAGCGCCTCGTCGGACAGGTTGAGTTCCTTCCGATAGTGCGTGTTGAACACGAAATGCCGCAGTGCCGCCGCCGAGAAGTTCGCTTCTCGCAGCCCCTGCACTGTGCTCACGTTGCCAACGCGCTTCGCCATCTTGGCGCCTTCCGTCAGCAGAAATGCGCCATGGCACCAGACGCGCGAAAACGTCTTGCCTGTTGCCGCTTCGCTCTGCGCGATCTCGTCTTCGTGATGAGGGAAGACGAGATCGACACCGCCGCAATGGAGATCGAGCGTCTCGCCCAGGATATCCATTGCCATGGCGGAGCATTCGAGGTGCCAACCGGGACGACCGCGGCCCCACGGCGAATCCCACGCTGCGGCCGTCGCTTCGTCTTCGTCCTTTGCAGCTTTCCAGAGCGCAAAGTCCTGTGCGTTTTCCTTGCTGTAATCATCCTGGAGCACACGCGCACCCGACTTGATCTCACGCGTGTCGAGTCTCGATAGGCGACCGTACGCGGGAAAACGCGCGATAGCGAAATAGACCGAGCCGTCTTCTGCGAGATACGCCACGTCATTCGCGATGAGCCGCTCGACGAGCGCGATCATCTGCGGAATGAAATCAGTGGCCCGCGGATAGTGCTCGGCCTCGTGAATACGGAGGTACTTACGGTCTCGATGAAAAACCTCGATCACCGGTTCCGTGACCTGTTTAATCGTCTTCCCTTGCTCGCGCGCACGCTTGATGATCTTGTCGTCGACGTCGGTCAGGTTCATCACCTGATCGATCTTCCACCCACGAAGCGCCAGCACGCGCCGCATGAGATCCTCGAAGAGGAACGTGCGGAAGTTGCCGAGGTGGGCCGGGTTGTAGACGGTGGGGCCGCAGGTGTACATGCGCACCGTGATGCCGTCTGCTGGAGCAAACGGCTCGACCTGTCTCGTCAGCGTGTTGTAGAGAAGGAACTCAGGCACGAAGTGCGAGGTGCGAGGAAAAGCGGGTCCTTCGGCTTCGCCTCAGGACGACTGAAACTTAGACGACGGGTGGCGCTGGTGTCACGAACGTCGAGATTCCCTCGCGATCGAGTTCGAGGCGGATGCGACCGCGCAGTGCGCGGGCAACATCATCGCGACGATAGGGATCGACTCGCACCACGGTACGCAGGGTCACGCTGCCACCACCCAGCCGCTCGATACCAGTGACATGCGGCGGATCGAGCAGTGCATCGGTCCAGGCTGGATCGCCGCCGAGATCCTGCGCCGCACGTGTCACCGCCTCCGTTCCCTTGTCCGCATCATTCCAGGCGACGTCGACATCGATTGCCACGCGGCCCCAGGCGCGAGTGAGGTTGGTGACCTGTGCGATCTGACCATTCGGAATGATGTGCAGTGCACCGGATGCATCGCGCAGGTAGACCAGGCGCAAGGTGATGTTCTCCACTGTGCCTTCCGTGGTACCGATGCGAATGACATCGCCAAGAGCGAACTGGTGCTCGAGCTGGAGAAAAAAGCCGGTGACGTAGTCACGCACGAGGCTCTGCGACCCGAACGACACGGCGAGACCAACGACACCGGCGCTGGCGAGTAGCGGGGAGATATTGAAGTCGAGCTGGTTCAACAACATCAGCACACCGACCACGGTGAGCACGGCGCGGCCGAGGTGGCGGAAAAGCTTCGCGGCTGTACGCGCGCGCTGTTCCTTTGCCGTGTGCAGGTTCGCGCTGCCGTCGTCACCCCACTTCTCGATTCGCTTGGAAATGAACCGGATGAAGAGCCAAGCGGAGAAAATCGCGACGAGGACGCCGCCGACATCGATGCCCTTGTCGAGCGCATAGTCGACGCCGTGCTGGCGCCACTCGCTCAGCGAGTGCGGGCGGCGTACTGCCGTGGTTGTGGTGGTCGTGGTCTGAGCTTGCATTGCGTTCAAGCTAGACGTCGGCGTTTACCATGGTCAACCGACTAAGACCTACCGCAGATTCATGACATGCCCTTCGCCCGCGAGTTATTCGATCATCTCGTCCGTTACCGCCGCCTTCGCGGATTCCACGCACTCGGCGCGCGTCGCGACGCCGCCGTCCGCACCTATCGGGCGCACGCGCTTGCTTCACTCTGCGGCCAGAAACCAGCGACGGGCGCGGGATGGGACGATGTCGCCGGTTTCCGCATGAAACACCTTGGTGCCGAGTGGATGCGGTATGTGTACCGGGAGGTATTTGCGCAGCGTGAGTATTGGTTTGCGACAGAGAATCGGCGTCCACTGATTCTCGATTGCGGCGGCAACATCGGTATGTCGACGCTGTTCTTCAAGGCGATCTATCCCGAGGCGCGCGTTGAAGTTTTCGAGCCTGCCCCTTGGGCGTGCGACGCTATGCGCGAGACTTTCGCGGCCAACGAACTGCGCGACATTGTCGTGCACAACGTGGCGCTCGCGGAACGCGAAGGAGAGCTCGCCCTGCACCACGATGCGGACGAGCCGGGATCGGCAGTGATGAGTGTGATCCCCGGTGAATCACTCGATGCTGTGCACGTTGTACCGGCCGTGCGACTCTCGACATACGTGAACGCACCGGTGGACTACCTCAAGCTCGACGTGGAGGGCAGCGAGATGGCGGTGTTACGCGACATGTCAGAGTCGGGCAAGCTCGCGCTCGTTCAACAGGTCGGGATGGAGTACCACCACCATCAGGATCCGCGGGAGGATCGACTGGGCGAGTGTCTTTCGCTGCTCGAGCGAAGTGGCTTCGGCTATCAGCTGACGGGACAGGTCTACACGCCGATCACGCGCGGCCAATTTCAGGGCCTGATGATTCACGCGTATCGAAAGACGGAAGGCGCATGACGTCGCGTGGTTCGGCCACACGGCGTACGGGAGTGCGCGGCAGCATATCGAGCCGACCTTCACGCAGCGTGTAGATGCGCTGTACCAGTGGGGCGATATGCGTGACGTGACGAGCGGCGATGATCAGGGCTGACGACGGATGGAACTGTTCGTCGAGGAGCTGGCGAGGTTCACGCTCTCCCATGAAAGCGATGTCGTCGATGAGGTACAACGTGTTCGCGGGCCGACGAACCTGCGGCACGGGCAGCCCCGTGAGATAGACAACACTGGCGAAGTCGCATTGGACGCGACCGCTATCGACGGGACGAAGGCCGGCGATGCACTGGAGGATTGTCGACTTTCCGGAGCCAGGCCGTCCGGCGATTGCAACGCGCTCACCCGCCTGCACATTGAGCGAGCATCCGCGCAGCGCCCACACTCGTGCAGAGCAACCACGCACCCCAGCGGCGTAGCATTTCCAGAGATTGTTGATGCGCAGTGTGCTCGCCATGGGCACACTATGTCACCGCACGCTCGTTCACTCACCATCCATTCTGTGCGCGGTGGATGATTTCCGTGCAGGGTGTCTTAGCGTCACATCCCTCTCTTTTCCGCCGACCAGCTATGACGCATGCCTCAACTGGCTGGGCAGGTTAAAGGTGTCGCCGGGCAAAGAGGGCTTCAGTTCTGCCAAGTCGTTCCAATCGACGCGCGCGTTCCCGATTCCGCGGGCGTTATCGCGATCGGTGGAATGCGATTCGTAAACAGCGTTGACTTGATGCCCGTCCGAGCGATCTCCGGTGTGGCGATGGGTGATCGTCTCGACGTGGATGGCGCTCGCGTGGTGTACAGCGCGCGGTCGGGAATTTGCCAGCAGTAACGGCGCGACGTGCAGATTCCTCGACTACGCTCGGAATGACACTACCTGCGACGCGCGTTGTGAAACGCGGCGATCGCATCAACCATCGGCGCAGTGTCGAAGCGCACTGGATCTGTTGTGGGCAGCCCTGTTTCGCGCTGCGTCTGTTCGATGGTCTTGAGCGCGGTATCTTCGTCGAGATCGTAGGTGTTCAGCGCAATTGCGATCACCGGCGCGCGACGAAGCGGCACGGTGACGGCTTCGCTCATGCGAATGAACTCTACCAGCGGCGGAATCTTCACCCATTCGCACCGATTGATCGCCGTGCGGCTTGGCTGCGCGCACATGAGTTGTGCGTGCGGTAGTGATCCGTGAATGAGCCCGAACGTAACGCCTGAGTAGCTGGGATGGATGATGGAGCCCTGACCTTCCACAAGAACGAGGTCGGCATCCTTCGCACACTCCAGCACCAATGCTTCTGCCGCTCCGCCAATGAAATCGGCAATGACGGCGTCCACACCGACACCGCGGCCTTCAATGAGAATACCGGTCTGCCCGGTGGCGGCGAAGTTGGTCCGAATGCCCTTCTGTCGCAGCCCACCGAGTATTTGCAGCTGCGTCGTCATCTTGCCGATGTTGCAGTCGGTGCCAACGGTGAGCACGACCGTGGCGTCGATCTCTCGCACTCGGCCATTTGACACCGTGATCTTCGCGGGCGGCCGGCGCAGGTCGTGGATCTTCACGCCATGCTTCTCGGCGAGTGCGGCGAGTTGCGGGATGTCACTGACAAATGTGTGCAGCCCGCTCCAGATCTCGAGGCCATTCTCGATGGCCCGTGCAAGCAGCTGAATCCACGCTTCGGGAAGCTGGCCCCCTGCCGGTGCGATGCCGATGAGCAGCGCATTCGGCTTGTAGGCGAGTCCCTCTTCAAGAGTGCCGACAACCGGAATGTCGCCGCCAAAGCCGATCACCTGTTGCGCAGTCTTGCCGGCGCTCCGGCTGTCGAGAATTCCGGTCACGCGCTCGGGCGTATAGCGGATGCACGCGTTCGCGGTCTTGGACTCTTCGGGGCCGAACAAGCCATCGGCCAGGATCAAGTAGCGCAGATCTTCAGTGCGCATGTGTGGATTCGTATTGGCAGTGAGAAATGCAGATTCCTCGACGTCGTTCGGACTGACACCGGTGCGACACGCGAATCTAAGCGGGGACGGAAGTCCTGCGACGCTCGAGTAGCGAGATGACATCCACCGGCGATTGCGGAACGATCACGCCACCTTCGGAAGCAGGAAGGCGAAGCACAAGCGCGCGCTCACGCGTGGTCCGACGGAAGCCATGGCCCTCGTAGATGCGCGAGAGCAGGATGCGGCGAACAACGACCATGATGACGCACAGCCCCGGGACCGCGACGAGAAGCCCAATTGCGCCGAGCAACTTTCCGATGACGAGCACAAAGACGATCGTGAGCACCGGCGGCAGGTCGACTTTCCGCGACATGATGTACGGAGACACCAGGTTTCCCTCGACCAGGTGCACGAAGACGCCGAGCCCAATGACCCAAAGCGCATGCGTTCCACCTTCGGGCCCCGTAAGGACGAAGAGCGCCGGCAGCGTGCATGCGAGCAGCGAACCGAAGAACGGAACAATCGTCGCAAGTCCGGTGAATACGCCAAAGGTCAGTGCGTAGGGCACACCGAGGAAATAGAGTCCCGCTGCCGTGAGCGTTCCGAGAAAGC
Organism: Gemmatimonadales bacterium; assembly: GCA_038323865.1. Lineage (GTDB taxonomy): Bacteria > Gemmatimonadota > Gemmatimonadetes > Gemmatimonadales > Gemmatimonadaceae > AG11. The sequence goes on along the minus strand of JBBQHJ010000004.1, from coordinate 42,372 downwards.
TCATCGTGAGCAGAAGGCCGACGATGTACGCGCGCAATGAGTCTGCGCAGTCGGTGAGCACATCGCGCACGAGGTCACGATGGATTGGTGGAAACAGCGCGATGAGCCACTCGCGATACAGCGCTGGATGCAGCGCGAGATAGAGTCCCATCACGAACACGGAGAACAAGCTCACCACGACTTCTACGACGCCAAGCACTTTGGGCACGACGTTGCCGAACTGTCCCGATACCTGCGTGTAGACCGCGAGCAGCAGTTTGTGCTGGCCAGGCTCGTAGACTGACTGGAGTGCGGGCACCTTGGCGACCATGCGGTCAATTGCCCCTTCCCAGCCGCCAATGTAGGTGGGAAGAACCTTTACCAGCTCCTGGGTCTGCGCGATCAGCGGCGGAACGAGTACCCAGAACAACACCGCGAGCCCACCGAGGGTGAGCAGCAGCGCAAGCAAGAAGGACCACCGCTCCGGTATGCGCGTATGGCGATGAATAACGCCGGAGAGCGCACCGAGGTACAGCGAAATCAGGATGCCGAGGAAGAGCAGCAGCAGGACGCTGATGACCTTCCCTGTGATCCACAGCAGGAGAACGGTGAAGACAGTGGCGGAAAGCATTGGGCCAAAGCGCAGCTTTCCCCGCCCCTCACTGTACTCCATCAGCGCGACTTACCTTCGCCGGGCCGTTCGATTTCTGCGTGAATCTCTTCTTCCTGCTCACCAGCGCCGAGTGCCTTGCTGGCCGGCGACGTCCCTGCTCCGAGCATGCCCATCTTTTGCTTGAGTGCAAGAAGCTGGCTATCGACGCCGAGCGATACGGCGCCCTTCTCCAGCTGCTTGAAGTCGCGCTTGAGCGTGTCGCCCGTGAACTCTTCCTCGATCTCCGACGCGGCCTTGAGCTGGCGCTCGTTGGTTTCGATGCGCTCTTCCATCCGCGAGAACGCTTCAAACGCGCTCTTCTCGGATAGCGAGGACATGGTCTGTTGAATTCGCTGCTGCGCCTGCGCACGACGCTGGCGAGCAATGAGCAGGTTCTTCTTGCGCTTGGCCTCTTCGATTTTGTCGTTCAGCTCGATCAGCGCGTTCTTGAGCTTCTGCGACTCGCCGTGCTGCGATTCCCACGTCTGCTCATACTGCTGAGCGTGCGTGAGGTGCTCCTGATGCCGCACGAGCGCTTGCTTGGCGAGATCGTCACGGCCGGACTGGACGGCGAGCATGGCCTTCTGCTCCCAGTCCTGTGCCTGCTTGTACTCGGAATCTGCCTGATCGCGCAGCCGCTTTTCGTCGGCAATGGCGACGGCGACCTGCTGCTTGGCCTTGGCGAGCTGGCCGCGCATGTCCTCGAGAATCTGCGTGAGCATTTTCTCGGGATCTTCCGCCTTGGAGATCAGGTCGTTGATGTTGCTCTTGAGGAGCTGCGAGAAGCGATCGAAGAGTCCCATAAGTCAGCGTGCCTCGCGGAACGAGCCGATTTCGCGCAGGTGGGATGCGAGCGCGAGCGTCATGCTTTCGTAGGTCGCGAGAAATTCTTCGTAGTCGAGGGCCGACAGTTCGAGCGCCTCGGTGAGAACGATCTGGTTATCGAGAATACCGTACGAACCGTGTAACAGGTCGGACGCATTCAATTCGAGCAACCGACGCGTCAGCGTACCGCTTCGCTCCGCATCATTCGGCAGGCTCATGACGTCCACTCGCAAGAGGACGACCGGCGGCGAGAAATTCACGGCGATGGAAAACTCGCTCTCGGCACTCGGACGAACGATCCAGAACCCCGGCTGCACGTCACTGAAGCTTGCGCCGGGTGCGCCGAGTCGGACAAGAAACCTTTCGATGTCGTCTTTCGTGAGCATCTCCGCACCTGAAGCAGTGGTTGCACTCACTACGATTGCCGCAGGGGAGAAGTTACAGCGTGACGCAGGTCCTTCGCTACGCTCGGAACGACAAATTAGCCGCGCTTGATCTGCACGAGTCGTTCCTTTGCGAGCCGGCGTCCGGTTGGCGTGGCGGCCAGTCCGCCTCCAGCAGTTTCGCGATAGCGTACATCCATAGAACGTCCGATCTCGCCCATCACATCGATGACTTCGTCGACGGGGATCTTGAATTCCACGCCGGCGAGCGCGAGCTCGATACCCGTGAGCGCGATGGCCGATCCGGTCGCGTTCCGAAAGACACACGGCACCTCGACGAGACCGCCGAGTGGATCGCAGACCAGGCCGAGGGTGCCTTGCATGGCGAGCGCAGTGGCGTGTCCCACTTGTGTTGGCGTACCGCCGAGCATTTCGGTTGCGGCACCCGCCGCCATGGCGGCGGCGGCGCCGGTCTCGGCCTGGCATCCACCTTCGGCGCCGGAGAGTGACGCGCGCTCTGCGACGACGGCGCCAATGAGTCCCGCAACCGCCAGTGCATCGACGATGGCTTCGTCACCGATGCCGCGAGCTTCGGCGAGACCTGTGAGCACCGCGGGAAGGACACCCGCACCGCCCGCTGTTGGTGCGGCGACGATCACGCCCATTGCAGCATTGACTTCCTGCACGGCGAGCGCGCGGGCGAGAATGTCGCGGAATGGTGTGCCCGACAGCGGACCTTCCGGTCCCGTACGCAGCTTTGCTGCATCACCTCCGACGAGACCTGATGCGGAAAAGAGATCGCCCGTCATGCCGCGATCGACAGCGCTGCGCATGACATCGAGCGCGCGCTGGAGCGCGTCGCGAATCTCGCTGACCGGACGGCCCTGATCCTTTGCTTCGGTATCGAGCGCGAGCTTGGCGAGCGTGATGCCCTGCGCCTCGGCGTCGCGGATCGCGTTTCCCAGTGACTTGTACATCAGGCGCTCACTTTGTCGAGACGATAGGCCCAGCGCACCCACGGCAGCGAACGAATTTCATCGCGCGTGTGTTCGCCGGGAGCTTCGTCCGTTTCAATGACCATGAATGCATCGCCGCCGCGTTCCTTTCTCGTGAGTCGGAGTGTGGCAATGTTCAGCGAGTCGTCGGCAAGGATCGTGGCGATACGCGCGATGGAGCCTTTGATGTCTTCGGCGACGAGGACAATGGTGTGATGACTGCCGTTCACCTCGACCGGATAGCCGTCGATCTCGGTGACGAGAATGCGTCCGGCGCCCAGCGACGAGCCGACCATCACGCTCGTGCGATCGCCACGTTCGACGGTGAGACGCGTGGTGTTCGGGTGCGCGTCTTCATCAAGCGTGGTCTTCTCGAATCGGTAGTCGAACCCTTCGCGCTCGGCGATTTCGAGTGCTTCGCGAATGCGGCCGTCGTCGGGACGGAAGCCCATCAAGCCACCGGCGATGGCCTTGTCGGTGCCGTGACCTTCTCCGGTGCGCGCGAAGGAGCCGTGCAATTCGATTCGCGCGCGCTCAGGCGTGCCGCCCACGAGGCCGCGCGCGAGGAGGCCGATGCGTGCTGCGCCCGCCGTGTGTGAGGACGACGGGCCGACCATGACGGGACCGATGATGTCGAGTAGGGAGACCATTTCAGACCATTAGGTGCAGATTCCTCGACTACGCTCGGAATGACACGGTTAACCAGCCTTTCGTTTTGCCGACGCGTGCCTTGCAAGCATGGGCTTCAGATACTGTCCTGTGTACGACGCCTTCACTTGCGCCACATCTTCGGGAGTTCCAGAGGCAACAATCGTCCCGCCACGTGTGCCGCCCTCGGGACCGAGATCGATGATCCAATCCGCCGTCTTGATGACATCGAGATTGTGTTCGATCACGAGCACCGTGTTGCCGCGCTCCACGAGACGATGCAACACGGTGAGCAGTACGCGCACATCTTCGAAATGCAAACCGGTTGTGGGCTCATCGAGGATGTACAGCGTGCGACCGGTGTCGCGCTTCGATAGCTCCGTTGCAAGCTTGATGCGCTGCGCTTCGCCGCCGGACAGTGTCGTCGCGCTTTGCCCGAGATGGATGTAGCCCAGGCCAACGTCGTTCATGGTATCGAGCTTCTGTTTCACGCGCGGCTGGTTCTCGAAGAACACGGCGGCGTCCTCGACCGTCATGTCCAGCACCTCGGCGATACTCTGACCGCGGAAGCGCACTTCCAGCGTCTCGCGATTGTATCGCTTGCCCGTGCACACTTCGCAGGGGACATAGACGTCGGGCAGGAAGTGCATCTCGATTTTCACGAGACCATCGCCCTGACATGCCTCGCAACGTCCGCCCTTCACGTTGAACGAGAAACGCCCCGGTCCGTAGCCGCGGATCTTCGCTTCCGGCAATTCGGCGAACAGCTCGCGAATTGGCGTGAACAACCCCGTGTACGTCGCCGGATTCGAGCGCGGTGTGCGACCGATCGGGCTCTGGTCGATGTCGATGACCTTGTCGATATGCTCGAGCCCCGTGATGCGCTCGTGCAATCCGGGAAGCACGCGCGCACGATAGAAGTGTCTCGCGAGCGAACGATGCAGGATGTCTTCAATCAGCGAACTCTTTCCTGAGCCGGACACACCGGTCACGGCGACGAACAATCCCAGCGGAATCTCGGCCGTGACGCCGCGGAGATTGTGCTCACGCGCATTCACAATGCGGATGACGCGCTTGGAGTCCGGCTTGCGACGCTCCGCCGGCACCGGCACTTCCTCCTCACCGCTCAAATACTTTCCGGTGATTGAGCGCGGATTGCGAATGATCTCGTCGACGGTACCGGCACCAATGACTTCACCGCCATGCTTGCCGGCGCCCGGCCCCATGTCGATGAGGTGATCCGCCGCGCGCATGGTCTCTTCGTCGTGTTCAACGACGATCACGGTGTTGCCGAGATCCCTCAACTGTTCGAGCGTGGCGAGCAGGCGCGAGTTGTCACGCTGGTGCAAACCAATCGATGGCTCATCGAGGATGTACAACACGCCAACGAGTCGCGATCCGATTTGCGTGGCGAGGCGAATACGCTGCGCCTCACCGCCGGAGAGCGATTCTGCTGCACGGCCAAGTGTGAGATAGTCGAGTCCGACGTCAACCAGGAAGCGAAGCCGCTCCCGCACTTCCTTCAGAATTGGCGCCGCGATTTCGTGATCGAGTCCGTTCGCGTGCGTGGCGTCCTTGATCGGTACGCTCTCGAAGAACTGGAGCGATTCCGTGATTGCGAGGTCTACGACTTCGCCGATGTTGCGGTCATGCACCGTGACAGCGAGCGACTCCGGCTTGAGCCGATGTCCATTGCACGCGGAGCACGGCACGGCGAGCATGTAGCCCTCGAGCTCCATGCGGACCATGTCGGAGTCGCTCTCTTCATAGCGACGCTCGATGTTCGCGATGATGCCTTCCCACGACGTGTCGGCTTTCTTCTTTTTGCCCGGCGTGGCGTCACCATGGAGCAGCGCATCACGGACGGTCTTGGGCAGCTCACCCCACTGTGCATTCAGGTCGAACTTGAACTGACGCGCCAATGTTGGCAGCACGACTTTCCGCAAATAGCCAGTCGGCTCGCCCCACGGGAGAACGACTCCTTCGAGAATTGAAATGCGCGCGTCTCCGAGGATGAGCTCTTCGCTCACGCGCCGACGTGTACCGAGTCCGCCACACTTGGTGCATGCACCAAATGGCGAATTGAATGAGAAGTGCCGTGGCTCGAGCTCGGGCATGGAGATGCCACATGCCGGACAGCCGTAGCGTTCCGAGAACGTCTCGACTTTGTTGGTGTCGGCGTTGAAGACCTCGACCAGCCCTTCCGCGAGTTTGAGCGCGGTCTCCACTGAGTCCGTGAGACGTCCTCGATCATCGACACGCACCGCAAGCCGGTCGACGACAACGGACACATCGTGATTCTGCCGACGATTCAGCTTCGGTGGATCGGCGACTTCGATGAGTTGTCCGTCGACATACGCGCGAATGAATCCCTGCTTGCGCACGGACTCGAACAGCTCACGGAATTCTCCTTTTCTTCCCTGAATAAGCGGCGCACGCACTTCGATCTTGGTTCCGTCAGGCCACGCGAGAACGGATTCAGCGATTTGCGCCGGGCTCTGCCGCTGCACGGAGCGTCCGCAATTCGGGCAGTGCGGCGTGCCGGAACGCGCGTAGAGGAGACGGAGGTAATCGTAGATCTCCGTAACGGTTCCAACCGTAGAGCGCGGATTGTGGCCGGCCGTCTTCTGCTCGATGGAAATTGCCGGCGACAGGCCGTCGATGGCGTCGACGTCCGGTTTTTCCATGAGTCCGAGGAACTGCCTGGCATACGCAGAGAGCGACTCGACGTAGCGGCGCTGGCCTTCGGCGTAGATCGTATCGAAGGCGAGCGAGGACTTGCCGGAGCCGGACAACCCCGTGATGACCGTGAGCTTGTCGCGGGGGATGGTAACGTCCACGTTGCGCAGGTTGTGCTCGCGAGCGCCGCGGACGATCAGTGCGTCTTCTGCCATAACAATTAAAGTTCGCCGCAGGACCGACTTCAAACAAGTCAGCCCTTCTGCCCGTCAGCAGGTCTGCCAGTCAGACCATTAGATTACCTGCGCCTGACGTTGGCAGACGTCTCCAAACTTTCTCGCCGAACTCGACGCAATGCCGCACAACGACGCCATCGTCGTGATGACGACGCTCTCCTCGACCGACGACGCCGTGAAGCTGGTCCGCGCACTTCTCGAGCGCCGGCTGATCGCCTGCGGCACGGTGATGCCTGGCGCGCGCTCGCTCTATCGGTGGCAAGGAAAGATCGCCGACGAACAGGAAGCCATCGTCCTGCTCAAGACGCGCTCGGCGCGACTGGAAACGCTGCAGCTCGCATTCGACGAACTGCACCCATACAAGGTGCCCGAGCTGCTCGCGCTCAGCGTCACCGCAGGAAACGCCAAGTATCTGGAATGGATCAACGCCGAGACGACTCTCGCGCTCGCGTGATGTACGCATGACGGAGATGAATCGCAGCATGTCGCACCCGAATTCCGAAGACCCGGTTGGGGCAGTGAACGATGAGACGGCGGCGCCGGCGAATGATGCCGCCGCAACGAGTGATACAGAGCTGCCACTGTTCGCTGCTGACGAACGCGGGGAACCACGACAGCCAGATGCGGTCGATCAAGCCAGCGAGCTTGCGACCAGAGGCGAGCTCGGCGCGGCGCTCGCGGCGGTACGCGGCGTGCTCGCGAAGGACCCAAAGAACACGAAGGCCCGAGCACTCCTGGCACCATTGCTCGAAAAGCGCGGGGATATCGAAGGCGCCCTCGCGGAACTCACGCGCGCGATCGACGCCACCTCCGACGACGTGAACCTGCTCTGCGCGCGCGCCACGCTGTACGCCATGCGCGGCCGTTTCGATCTCGCTGAAGAAGACCTCCGTCGTGCCACGCGCGTTGACCCAAGTGGCGCAGATGTGCAGGTGCAGCTCGGCATGCTCTTTTCCAAGCGCGCACGGTGGCGCGAAGCGATTGAGCCACTCCTCGCCGCCGTGACCGCCAATCCCGACCGCGCGGACGCGCACTACTACCTTGGCGAGGCGTACAACCACATCGACGATCTTCCCGCGGCACTGGCGTCGTACGAATCGGCGGTGCGCTTGCATTCCGACAACAGTCGCGCGCACAAAGGCATGGGCATTGTGCTGGACCGAATGGGCAAACCAACCGAAGCGGCGGCGGCGTATCGCCGTGCACGCGATTCCCAGAAGCGGTGATGCGTGAGTAAGAGAGCACTCTGGGCAGGCGGGATCATTTTTCTATGGCTCGCCGGCCTGGGGGTGCTCTTGCAGCGCGAGCTGTTTCGTCCGCACACCGAGCAGCTTGCAGAAGCGGGGCTGCGCGTCACGCCGGGCGCGACATTTTTCGCGGTGCTCCAGAAAGGTGAGCAAATCGGATTTGCGTCGAGCACCATCGACACGGTCGGCTCGACGATTTCCGTTCAGGATTACCTGGTTGCCGACCTTTCCGTTGCGGGACGACTACACCGAGCGAGCGCTCGCATGTCCGTGCAGCTCAGCCGAGCGCTCCACGTCATTAGTTTCACGGCCGACGTCGACGCGGATCTCGCCCCAATGAAAGCAACGGGCAGGGTCATTGGCGATACCTTGCTGCTCCTCGCGCTCAAAAGCGCGGCGGGTCAACCGGCTGACACGCAGCGCATTCACCTTTCCGGCCCGATCCTGCTCCCGACACTCGTACCGCTGGCAATTGCGCTCGGCGAGCGTCCAAAGGTCGGGAAGACGTACACACTTCCTGTGTTCGATCCGCTGGCGATGCAGCCGAAGGATGTGCGCATCAACGTGCAGGCGGAAAGCGTGTTCGTGCTGCAAGACAGCAGCGTGTTCGATACAGCAAGCGAGCGCTGGAAAGGATCACGTGCCGACACGGTTCGCGCGTGGCGGCTCGCGGGCATCGATCCGGCGACGGGTTCGCCGAGTGGTTTCGCGGGATGGGTCGATGAGCAAGGCAATGTGGTGCTTGCGAACCAGGTGCTGGGCTTCACGCTCGAACGTCGCCCGTATGAAGTGGCGTTCGAGAACTGGAAAGCGGATGTGGCCAAGCGCGGCAACGCCGTCTCTGCGGATCGCGACATCTACGAGAGCACGGCGATCAGTGCGAACGAGAAAGTGCGCGAGAATCTCGAGCAGCTCGTCGTAAGACTGACCGGCGTGGAGCTCGATGGTTTCGACGTGAAGGGCTATCGCCAGCATTTGCGTGGCGACACGCTCACCATCACGCGTGAAGCACCTTCGGCATTGCAGGCTGCGTACGGACTGCCGAACGGCGCAAAGGCCACGGTCATGAGCGTCTTTCTCGACGCCGAGCCGTTGATCGAAGTCGAGAACGCTGAGATCGTTGCGCTCGCCCGTCGACTTCGCGGCAGCGAATCGAACCCACGCGTCGTCGCCGAGCGCATCAACAAGTGGGTGTACGATTCCCTCGAGAAGCACATCACGGTTGGTGTGCCGAGCGCACTTGTCGCACTGCACTCACGCAGGGGCGACTGCAATGAGCACACGCATTTGTACGTTGCACTCGCTCGTGCGGCAGGCATTCCTGCACGCGTCGCGGCGGGGCTCGCGTTCCTGGACGGAAAGTTCTACTACCACGCGTGGCCGGAGATCTGGCTCGAGCGGTGGGTTGCCATCGATCCGACATTCGGCCAGTTCCCTGCTGACGCATCGCATCTGCGGTTCGAGATCGGCGGACTTGGCAAACAGGCCGAGCTCCTGCGCCTGATGGGTGCGCTCAACATTGACGTGCTCTCCTCGCGCTAGCAGTCAATCCCCAATTCGGACGTCATGATCAGCCTTCGTAGCCTGACCAAGCGATACGGCAGCTTCACCGCGGTGGATGCGATCGACCTCGAAGTGCGACAAGGCGAGCTATTCGGATTTCTTGGACCGAACGGCGCGGGCAAGACGACGACGCTGCGCATGATCGCCGGAATTCTGAAGCCGACGGCGGGTGAGATCTCGATTGCAGGTGTTGATCTCAAGAAGGATCCGATCGGCGCGAAGATGAAGCTCGGCTTCATTCCCGATCGGCCGTTCATTTATGAGAAGCTCACTGGCGCTGAATTTCTTCGCTTCGTGGCTGGCTTGTATGAGCAGGAAGGTCCGGAAGTCGAGCATCGCGCGCGCGAACTGATGGCGCTGTTCGACCTGGAAGATTGGCGCGACGAAATGGTGGAGAGCTATAGCCACGGGATGCGACAGAAGTTGATCATCTCGAGCGCATTCGTGCATCGCCCACAAGTGATTGTCGTCGATGAGCCAATGGTCGGCCTCGATCCAAAGGCGGCGAAGATTCTCAAGGATCTGTTCCGTGAGTACACGCGTCGCGGTCACACCATCATGATGAGCACACACACGCTGGAGGTTGCGGAAGCCATGTGCGATCGCGTGGCGATCATTGCGCGTGGCGTGATCAAGGCGAGTGGAACAATGGCCGAGCTGCGTGCGACTGCGTCAGGTGGAGAGCAAGGTCTGGAGCAGATCTTCCTCAAGCTTACCGGCGAGAATGCGGCGCGCGCGTTGGTCGAGGTGCTGGATGCCTGAGGGCGAAATAGAGCGTCGCCCCGATCCCGCGCTGAGCTTTGTTCTTCTCCCAAAGTGGCTCACTGCGCGCGCGCGTACCATGGCGGGCGAGCGCGGGCGCGGAGCGCGATTCACGATACTCGGACTCATCGGGCTGCTGTTCTGGTTTTTCATCTACGCTGTGCTCTATCGGCTGCTCGTGTATTTCCGGAGCGTGCCCGATCTCGGACCGTTTCTCGCCGGCAAGCTGCTCGGTTTGATCCTGATTGGGTTTTTCTCAATCTTGCTGTTGTCGAACATCATCACGGCCCTCTCGAGCTTCTTCCTGGCGAAGGATCTCGACCTTCTCGTCGCAGCGCCGGTTGATTGGCTGACGCTCTACGGCGCGAAGTTGCTCGAGACGGCCGTGAACTCGAGTTGGATGGTGCTGTTGATGGCGGTGCCGATGTTCACCGCGTTCGGCATTGCGTATCACGGCGGGTGGGCGTTCGCGGTGCTCGTCCTCACCGTGTTCCTGCCCTTCCTCGCCGTGCCTGCGGTGATCGGAAGTGCGATCACGCTCCTCCTTGTGAACATTTTTCCCGCGCGCCGCACGCGCGACATTCTCAGCATGATCGCCGTGCTCGCCGCTGGCGGCGTGGTGTTGTTGTTTCGCGTGGTGCGTCCGGAGCGACTCGCGCGGCCCGAAGGATTTCGCTCGCTCGTGGAATTCGTCACGATCCTCCGCACGCCCACGTCGCCGTTCTTGCCGAGTGAGTGGGTACAGCGCGCGGTGCTCGGCTGGTTGAGCAATCGGCCTGATTATCTGCCGATCTATTTGCTCTGGAGTACGGCCGCCGCGGCGTTCGTGCTCGGTGCGTTGTTGCATCGGGTGCTCTATGCAGATGGGTTCAGCAAGGCACAGGAGAGTGCGCAGCGGTGGGCGCGGAACAATGCAACTCGACGCTTCGGGTACGCCTTGTTCAAGCCGCTCGGCATATTGCGCCGCGAGTTGATGATGAAGGAGCTGCGATTGTTCTTTCGCGATACCACGCAGTGGTCGCAGCTGATTTTGCTCGCGGTGCTCGTGGTTGTTTACGTCTTCAACATCAAGTACCTGCCGCTGCGTGGCGAAGGCATCACGTTCTTTTTGGTGAACGTGATTCCATTCCTGAATCTGGTGCTCGCCGGCTTTGTGCTCGCGTCAATTGCGGCGCGGTTCATTTTTCCGAGCGTGTCACTCGAAGGGCGCACGCTCTGGCTGCTGCGGTCGTCGCCAATGCCGGTAAAGGATTTGTTGTGGGCAAAGTTCTGGGTCGGTACGATGCCGCTGCTGATCCTCGCACTCGGGATTGTCGTCGTGACAAATGCGTTGCTTCAAGTGAGCGACTTCATGTTTGCCGTGTCGGTCATGACGATGACGCTGATGACATTTGCGCTCTGCGGCATGGCGCTCGGGTTCGGAACGATGTTTCCGCAATACGAGACGGAGAACGCGGCACAGATTCCGACGTCGTTTGGCGGATTGCTGTTCATGATCGCGTCAATTGGACTGATCGCCGGTGTGGTGATTCTTGAGGCGCGCCCAGTGTACGGCTATCTCTCGGCGCGCTTCTACGGAACGCAGCAATACCCCGGCGAAATGATCATCGGCTTCGGGCTCGCGGCGTTGCTGTGCGTCGCTGCAACGGTAGTCCCGATCGAAATTGCGAAGCGACGCCTGGAAGCGGTCGAGCGCTAGCAGGACACTTTACACGACAATCATTTCCTTCAGCCGTTGCCAACCGCTGCCTGATCACGCAAGATTGTCCGGCTCGCTAAGACCCCACCCGAGGCGAGTCCCACCAAGTGCGTGAGGCGGCAAATGAAGGCGATCAAGTTCGTTACGTTGGCACTCGTTCTTTGCGCGGCATCGGCATCCGCGCAGGCCGTGCAGCAGGGCAAGGCAGCTGATTCTGGCAAGAAGGCGCCGGCGAAGGTCGCAGCCAAGATGGACTCGAAGATGGATTCGAAGATGGCGGCAACTCCGGCAAAGGCCGACATGAAGATGGCGCCGAAGGCGGACGCGAAGATGGCGAAGTCCGATGCAAAGATGATGGACGCCAAGCCCGCGAAGGCTGACACGAAGATGGCTGCCAAGGCCGACACCAAGATGGGCAAGGGCGACATGAAGAAGGACACGACGAAGAAGCACTAGTCTTCCTCGCAGCATCAAACGCGGCGGGTGTGCTTGGCACACCCGCCGCGTTTTTCTGTCTTAAGCGACTATGCGGCGAGCGATCGGCCGCAGGCAGTGCAATACGACGCTCCCTTCTCGCTCACGCTCGCGCCGCATGACACGCACTGCCCCGGCAGGTATGTGCCGCAGTTCGAACAGAACACGGCGTCAGGCTCCGGACGCGGACCGCATGTATCACAATCCTTCAATCGCGAGCGATACTCGGCGATTGCTCCCTCTAGCAGATCATCTTGGCTCACGTCTTTCGCGGCAGACTGGCGACGCATCGCGTCGAGCGCGCGCTTGGTGTAACGCGCACGCAGCTCGTCATAGTCTGACGGCGCGAGTTTCCCCGTCGCGCGGTCGAACTCGATTTCGCGAAGCGCGGCGATAGCTTCTGCGTCGCCGTCTTCAACAACCGGTGCGACGGCAGCAACGGGGCGACGCGGCGCCGGTTCCATGAACAACGGAACGAGCACGAAGGTGAGCGCACCTACGGCGAGCAACGTTCCAAGTACAAGCGCGAGCATCAGTCGTCTCGCCGAATCGCAGCTTGCAGGCGCGCCATCTCGTCATCCGTTCCACTCACGCTCGACGGCGACGCGATGTTGGCAGCCACTGGAACGGTGCGCTCCTGCATCCGGCGCAAGAATCCAACAAGAGCGAGCGCACCGGCCCCGATCGCGGCAGCGGGCAGCCAATAGGCAGCGAGATTGAACCCTTCGTGCTTCGGAGCCATCAACGCGCGCTCGCCATACACCTGCACAAAGGAGTCGATGATCTCCTGCGCCGAATACCCGCCGTCCACGAGCGAAATGATGTCGCGGTGCATTGCTGGTGACACCTGACACGAGAAGTCCGTCGTGCGGCAGATATATACGTCGAGCGTGCATCCGCACTGGCAGCGAATCTGCCGCTCCGCTCCATCGCGATCTTCATCCGACATTGACTTCGTTGCACCAGGTTTGGGCGCGCGACGCACGGTCTTCGCCGCTTCCTGATTCATGTCGAACAAATTCGAGTTCGCACCCGATGCCGGCGCTGCACCCTGCTGCGCTCCTGCCGTTTGCGCGAGCACGAACGCGGCACTCGCTGCCGCGAGCCGTCCAACAAAATCACGACGTTGCATCAGCTGGCCGCTGCCGCTTCCAGCTCTCGCGCCGGTGCCAGTGTTGCGACGTATCCGCCCGCGCGCCGGCGTTCAGCCTGCGGCCACATGACGATCAAGCCGCCGAGCGCCATGATGACGCCGCCGATCCACACCCAGACCACCAGTGGATTGAAGCTGATGCGCAGCTCAGCGGTGTCTCCGTTCACGCCCGCGAGGACGACATACAAATCCATCTTCGCCGACGTACGAATACCAACCTCGGTACTCGGCTCGAACTGCGGCTGCTTGTTGCTGTCGTAGTATTGCCGCTTCTCACTCGAGAGAATTCCCTGCCGTTCGCCATCGCGGAATACCTCGAGGCCCACTGCGGTGACGAATCGGTTCAGCGTTTCCGACGTGGACACGCCCTGGCTCACGAAGCGCCAACGGTGGCCGAGCGGATCGACGATCTCCTTTGCTTCGCCGGCCTTGAGCTGCACGTCGTGGTCTTTCTTGAATGCGAGACCGGCGAACGCCGCAAACAGAACGACGATGCCGGCGTGGACGATGTAGCCGCCATAGCGGCGACGATTTCGCGCGATCAAGCGAATGGTGGCCGTCACGACGCCTTCACCATGAATCGAACGGCGCGCGTTAATACCCTTGTAGAACTCTTGAGCGATCGTACCCGTGACGAATGCCGCGAGTGCATACGCGACGAGCGCATGACCATTCCGCATGCCGAGGGCGATCAGCGCACTTCCCGCGAAGAGTCCCGCGAAAACCGGCACGGCGAACTGGCGTCGCAAGTTCGACGTCGATGCCTTCCGCCACGCGATGAGTGGACCTACACCCGTGAGCGCGAGCAGCAATAGACCGAGCGGAATGTTGACCGTGTTGAAGAACGGCGGACCGACGGTGATCTTCGAGCCCCGCACCCACTCGCTCAGAATCGGAAAAATCGTTCCCCACAACACGGAGAAGGCGATGCCGACGAGCACGAGGTTGTTGTAGAGGAACGCCGCTTCGCGGCTCACCATGCTCTCGAGTGTCGCTCGCGCTTCGAGGTCGTTCAGTCGTGTGGCAACCAGATAGATGGTCGTGCCCGTCGCAAGGAAAAAGAACGCTCCGAACCAGCTTCCCACCGGCGACTGCGCGAATGAGTGGACGCTTTCAATGATGCCGCTGCGTGTGATGAACGTGCCGAAAATCGAAAGCAGGAACGTGACGACCACCAACACGACGTTCCACTTCCTCAACATCCCTCGCTTCTCCTGAATCATGATGGAGTGCAGGAATGCTGTTCCGGTCAGCCACGGCAGGAAGCTCGAATTCTCGACGGGATCCCACGCCCAGTAACCGCTCCATCCCAGCTCGACATACGCCCACCACATGCCGAGCACGATGCCGATGGTGAGGAAGAACCAGGAGATGAGCGCCCAGCGTCGCACGAGCATCAACCAGCTCGCGTCGAGCTGTCGCGTGATGAGCGCAGCAACGGCAAATGCAAAGGGAATCGCGGTAGCCACGTAGCCGAGGTAGAGATTCGGCGGGTGGATGGCCATGCCGGGATTCTGGAGCTGCGGGTTCATGCCCTTGCCGTCGGCAGGCACGAACGAGAGGCGCTCGAACGGATTCGCTTTGAAGCAAGTCGTCGCGATGAAGAACAGCAGCACGCAGGCCAGCGTGCCACATGCCCACGGAGCCAGCGCGCGAGCCTTCTCGTTCGCGGACCAGATAGCGATTGACGAATAGATGGAAAGAATCAGCGCCCAGAACAGCATCGATCCCGCCTGTCCGCTCCAGAATGCGGTGAAGACGTAGACCTTCGGCATGTTCGAGCTGATGTGCGACGCGACGTACGACAACGAGAAGTCGTGCGTCAGCAGCGCATCCCAGAGACCGATCGACGCGAGGACGACCATCGCGCAGGTGACGTACAACCCACGTCGCCCGCTCGTGATCAGATCTTCGCGTCCCAGTGTTCCGCCCGCGAATGACGTCACCGCTGACCAGGCCGTCATCAACAGGGCGACCCACAACGACAGCTCACCGATCAGGATCACGCGCGAGCCCCGGACTTGTAGCCAGGTGTCTGTCTGTATTTCGGTCCGCCAGTCGGCGTTTCACTCGGCGCATTCTCATACCGCGATGCGCACTTTGCGAGCAGCGTGGTGGCGTGGAAGGTTCCGTCTTCGCCGATGCGTCCTTCGACGACAACGTCGACGCCATCGGTGAACGTGTCCGGCGCGATGCCGCGATAGACAACAGGATAGATCTTGGCGCCATCCGTCATGTCGAACGCGTATTCCTTGCCGCCCGGCGTTCGCTTGATCGTGCCCGGCACGACGCGCGCGCCGACTTTCACGCCCGTGTTCTTGAACGACGGATCCGCCGAGAGCCGTGTCGCGAGCTCCGTCGGCGTGAGGTAGTAGACGCCGGTGTCCGTGATCGACGTAGCCATGAGATAGCCGGCCGTGCCGAGGACAAGCGCGCCACCGATGAGGAATTTCGTGCGAGCCGAAGTCAAGTGTGAATTATACAGGAGCGAGGGGCGAGGAACGAGGTGCGATATGCACTAGCGCCGACTTTGGGATACCAAGACTGACATGGATGCCGCCCCTGCTGCATCCCAGACGAGATCTCGAGCGCTGAAATCACCTTTCACGTCTCGATCATGGATCTCCTTGCCGACGCCAACAGCCGCTGTGACGACCGACGCGCCGGTGAGCGCGCCTGAATGTGAGATGCCGGTGGCCCTCAAGGATGCGTATCCCATCCCTTGCACAAAGGCTGAGCTGACAAAGTGCTGGATCTTGTCGCTCCCGAACCAGCGATCAGGGGCGCTCATCTGCGGAACAAAGGTGAAGACGAGCCAAATTCCCCGCATCATGCCACCGCCTTCGTGGTTTCCATCATGAGATGGTCCTTCAAAAGGTCGAGCGAACGCTCGAGAAGCTCGCGGTGACCTGGAGCGTGGATCCAGCTACTCGCGCCACTTGGATGCGGCAGCGGAATCACGAGCGACGTCCCTCCGGCGTGAGACACGTCATGCACCCTTCCTACTGCGCGATCGAGTGGGATTGCGCCAAGAAATCGGTCGATTGCCAACCGGCCGACCGGGATCAATACGCGAGGGCGGATGATGCGCAGCTCGGCGTCCAGCCAACTGCTGCAATGCGCTCTTTCATCCGGAGAAGGCACGCGATCACCGCGACCGCTGGGATGCGCGCCTGGAAAGCAACGCGTGATCGCCGAGATGTAGATGATGTCTCGCGCGGTCGCTTCATCAATACCTACGCTGGCCAGCCACCGAAACAGCGTCTGGCCCGCGCGGCCCGCGAATGGACGTCCGCCTGACATTTCTACTTTGCCGGGCGCCTGGCCGACGAGCATCGCGCGTGGCGCGCGCGCCTGCGACGTGATTGGACGAACCTGCTCCGCGTAGCCGCATCTGCGGCATGCGGACATTCGCGCAGCATGCGCATCGAGTGCTCGCGCGACCGGGAGTGACCTAGGCATTCGCAAATGAGTACGGCGTACGAAACACGCCACGATCTGTAATGATGGCGGTGATGAGATCCGACGACGTGACGTCGAATGCTGGATTGTAGGTGTCCACCGTCGCCGGCGCCGTTCCAACGCCGCGCAGCGAGCGCATCTCTTCGCCGTCGCGATGCTCGATGTTGATCTGTGCGCCCGTAGCAGTCGCGGCGTCAACCGTGCTCCATGGGGCGGCAACGTAGAACGGCACTCGATGATGCCTGGCCGCAATGGCGAGTCCGTACGTCCCGATCTTGTTCGCCACGTCGCCATTGGCTGCGATGCGATCTGCTCCCACGATCACCAGGTCGACGCCGACTTCGCGCATCAACGACGCTGCCATGTTGTCCGCGATCACCGTGACGGGAATTCCTGCCTGCGACAGCTCCCACGCCGTCAGCCTGCTTCCTTGAAGGAGTGGACGCGTCTCGTCGGAGTAGACATGCAGCGTCTTGCCGCTCTCATGCGCGAGGTAGATGCCGGCCAGCGCCGTGCCCATGCCGCCCGTCGCCAGCGCCCCAGCGTTGCAATGCGTCAGCACCCGGCGCGCGCCTTCGAGGAGCGGAAGCGTATGCTCACCGATCGACCGGCACATTCCACGATCTTCATCGAGAATCGCGGTGGCTTCGCGCCGCAACGCTTCCTGCACGTCGCGTGACGAACCTCGTGTGAGCGTCGCGACGCTCTTCATTCGCGCCATTGCCCACGGGAGGTTTACCGCTGTTGGCCGCACCGCCGCAATCTTGTCAGCCGCTTTTCTCACGAATTCGAGATAGGCGTCGCGAGGAAGCGAGGCATATCCGCTCGATGCGACGCACAATCCCATCGCACCGGCAACGCCGATGGCCGGGGCGCCGCGAACCGCGAGCGTCGAAATAGCGTCGCACACTTCGGTGAGCGTGCGCAGTTCAAGACGCACCAGCTCGCCGGGTAAGCGACGCTGATCAATGATGTCCACCGCGTCGCCGCGCTCGGACCATCGCACTGCCTGCACAACCGTCATACTGGAAAGTTAGCCCGCACTCGGGCAACTTGCGCTCTCATTCTTCGACTCACTCATGCGCTTGCTGCTGCGTACCGCATTGCTCGTCGTCACCGGAGCGTTCGCCGCCGGTGGACAGTCCCTGCCGCTCACCGCGCCGTTGCCGCTGGACACAGCGGTTCTGCGCGGGTCGCTGCCGAATGGGCTTCAGTACCTGATTCGGCGGAACGCGCAGCCGGTCCATCGCGCCGAGCTTCGGCTGGTGGTGAATGCCGGGTCCATTCTCGAATCGGATGCCCAGCGCGGACTGGCGCACTTCGTCGAGCACATGGCATTCAACGGCACCAAGCGCTTCCCGAAGAGCGATATCGTGAATTTCCTGGAGCGCATCGGCATGCGCTTCGGCGCGGACCTGAACGCGTATACCTCGTTCGACGAAACGGTCTACACGCTCACTGTGCCGACCGATACCGCGAGCATCGTCACGAACGCGCTCGATATTCTCGAGGATTGGGCGCATAACGTCAGCTTCGATCCAACGGAGCTGAAGAAGGAACGGGGCGTCGTGATCGAGGAGTGGCGCACCGGCTTGAGCGCCGAGACGCGCGTGCAGAACAAGCAGTTCCCTGTGATGCTGTTCGGGTCGAAGTACGCGACGCGGTTGCCCATCGGCACCAAGGAGAACCTCGAGCGGTTCAAGCCGGAATTGGTGGCGCAGTTCTATCACGACTGGTATCGCCCGGACTTGATGACCGTGATCGCCGTGGGCGACTTCGACGTGAAGCAGATGGAGCAGTCCATCCGCGAACATTTCTCGCGAATCCCGGCAGCGTCCGCGCCTCGCCTGCGCAGGTACGCCGCCGTGCCTGATCACAAGGAGACCCTCGTCTCCATCGAGACCGACAAGGAATATCCGAATTCCTCCGTAGCGCTGCTCTGGCTCCGTCCCGCCGACACTACGCGCACGGTGGGAGACATGCGACGCGCCTACATCGCGTCGCTCTACGACGGAATGGTCAATGCGCGTTTCGGTGAACTATCGCAGCAGCCAAGCGCGCCGTTCGCGTACGCCGGCTCAGGCCGCGGATCATTTGTTCGAACCAAGGACGTCTACCAACTCTCGGCGGGCGTGAAGGAGAGCGGCTTTGTCGAGGCCGCGCAAGCATTGCTCGCCGAGGCAGATCGGATTGCTCGCGATGGCTTTACCGCAACGGAGCTCGATCGCTTACGCACCAACATGCTGCGCAGCCTCGATCAAGCGTACGCGGAACGTGCCAAGACGAACTCGGGCGTCTACGCACAGCAGTACGTCGGAAGCGTGCTCGCCGGAAATCCGATTGTCGGTATCGAGAACCGTTTGCCGCTGGCAAAGGACATCCTCCCGACCATCACGCTCGAGGAAGTCAACGCACTCGCGCGCAGCTCGTTTTCGAATGAGAATCGTGTTGTCCTGGTTTCTGCGCCGAAGAGCAGCGAGGTCAAAGTGCCGACCAAGCAGCAGATGCTCGCGATCTTCGCACGAGCGAAGGCATCGCAGCTCGCTGCGTATGTTGATTCGACGTCAGACGCGCCGCTCATCCCCCGCGCGCCAACGCCGGGAGGTGTGGTCAGCACCCGTACGCTCGATAGCACCGGCATCATCGAGTGGCGTTTGTCCAATGGAGCGCGCGTGCTTCTCAAGCCCACCGACTTCAAGGACGACGAGGTGCTATTCGCCGCACGAAGTCCGGGTGGCGCATCGCTGTTGCCCGATCGCGACGTGATCAATGCGGACTTGAGCAGCGTTGCAATGTCCGTGGGCGGAGTGGGCTCGTTCAACCAGACGGCGCTCTCGAAGAAGCTTACGGGAAAACGCGCCGTTGCCGGCGCGAGCATCGGTGACTACAGCGAAGGCATGAGTGGCGGCGCATCGTCACGCGATCTCGAAACAATGTTTCAACTGATCTGGCTGCGCATGACTGCTCCGCGTGTCGACTCCAGCGCATTTCAGGCGTTCAAGAACCAGATGAAGTCGGTGCTCGCCAATCAACGGAACACGCCAGAGGCGGTGTACGAGGACACGATGGCGGTGACGATGGCGCAGCATCATCCGCGCGTGTGGCTGATCTCGCCGCAAGTTCTGGATTCGGTGAATCTCAATCGTGCGCTTGCCATCTATCAAGAGCGGTTCGCGAACGCTGGCGACTTCACGTTCTACCTCGTGGGGAGTTTCTCCCCAGACAGCATCCGTCCGCTTGTCGAACGCTATCTCGCATCGCTACCGTCGCAACAAGGGCACGAGTCACCCCGCGACGTCGGCATCCGTCCACCAACGGGAGTCGTCTCGCGCACGGTGTACAAGGGCGTTGAAGCCAAGGCGACTACCACGCTCGTCTTCACCGGCGACTGCAAATATTCCTATGAGAATCGCGTCGTGCTCGGCGGGCTGCGTGACTTGCTCGACATCCGCCTCCGCGAAGCGCTGCGCGAGGACAAGGGAGGCACATACGGCGTCGATGTCTCCGGCAATTGTCATCATGTGCCGACAGAGCGCTATGACGTCTCCATCTCGTTCGGTAGTGCGCCCGAACGTGTGGACGAGCTCGTGAAGGAAGTGTTCGCCGTCATCGACAGCGTGAAGGCCGGCGTCATCTCCGATTCGAATCTCGTCAAAGTGCGCGAGCTTCCGTTGCGGTCGCACGAAACATCTCTGCGGCAGAACGGCGCGTGGCTTTCCGCAATCATGGATGCCGACGAAGACAATCGTGATCAGCGCGACTTCCTTCGTATTCCCCAGTATCTGCAGCAGGTGACGAAGGAACACCTGCGGGACGCAGCGCGCCTCTATCTCCGCACCGAGCAGTACGCACGCTTCACGCTGCTGCCCGAGAAAAAGAAGTAGCTACTCAGGGCTTGCGTTGGAGTTGTGCTTCGGCCGCCCTGAGAAACCGCGTCGCAACACTGTCGGCTTCGGTGTGAAGCAGCCGACGCGCCGCATCAGCAACCGCGGCGGCGCCGTACGCGCGACCAGTCGCATCGAGATACAGCGCGACAAACTGCGGCTCCGAACGCACGTCTGTATCACGCAGCAATGGCGCAAGTGTGACCACGGCCGGCGCAAACTCTCCAATCGCATACTGCGCCTGTCCGAGTTCAAAGCGAATCTGTCGATCCGTCGGCACCATGCTCAGCGCGCGATTCAAGTATGCGATCGCGTGTTCGTTGTCGCCGCGGCCGCGCGCATCCATTCCGAGCAGCTTGTAGCTCATGTGCTCGTTCGGAGAGACTTCAGCCAGCCGCTGCCAGAGTGTGCGATGACTCGTCCACGCAATCGCGTACTGCGTTCCGACGATCAGATTGTGCCCGAGCACAAGCACGAACGCGAGACGTGCCATACGCTGATAGCGTTGCGGCGCAATGTCGAGCGCCCACGCCAGGAGCAGTGCGCCTCCAGCAGTCACGCCGAACAACGTTCGGTCGGACAGTATCTGTCCGGTCGCCGCCAGCACATTCGAGGCGGGTAGATACGTCAGTACGATCCAGGCCAGCGCGACGGTGGGCCGACGATCTCCGCGCCGCGATGCGTGCGTCGCCACCGCCGCGAACAGCGCGAGCAACAGCGCACCGATGAGCGCAAAGGCAATTCGATTGTCAGGAAACGATGTCGGCCCGTAGTAGGGTGCGAGGTGAAACGGCCACACGACCATCGCGACAATGCGCGGCCAGAGCGACATCATCGCGAGCACACGCTCGCCGGCGCCGAGCTTGTCGAGTCCTTGCGCTGCGATGGAGCCATTTGCCACCGGCGTTCCAAGCACGACGAGCCGCGCCGCAATCACCGCCGCGATTCCCACCGCGGCGGCGACCCAGTAGCGAAGACGGTTGACCGTGAACGCGCGAATATCTTCCCGAGCGCTTCGCCGATTCCACCCCCACACCGTGATTGCCGCAACGGGAAGCGCAAACAATCCCGACTCTTTCGCGGCGAGCGCCGCTGCCGCAAGCAACGCCAAGCCGATCGCGCGCAGCCATCCATCACCCGATGTCGAATGCCACAACAGGCGAATCATGCCGAGTGTCGCGAGCATCACGAGCAACTCCGACGTGTTCGCCACGCTTGCAATCGCTTCGACGTGCAGCGGATGCGCAGCGAACCAGATGGCAGCAATCAGCGCCGGCGCAACATCAGAACCGCGTCGAAGTAGCCACCAGAGGCTGAACGAAACACCGATCGCCAAACACAACGCGTATACGTGAAACGATCGCGCCGAACCCTGCCCGATGTTCCACACGGCCGAGAGCAGCGCGAGTTGCAGCGGCCGATAGAGCCCAAGTGACTGCGGCCCGTCACTCGGCCAATACGGCGACGTCCATACCTTGGCGAGCGCATCCCAGCCGCGCAGCATCGCGTTGTCGCGAATGACCGTAGTGTCGTCGTACACAAATGCCGCTCGAAGCGATGGAAGAAGCGGCAGCACGGTGATTACTGCGACGGCAACGCGACCCATGATCGGGCTGCGTTCCTGAGTCGCGCGCGTGGTTTCTTCCGGTTCCGTGCTCACATCGGCCAAACTATCGGCCGCACATGAGCGCTGCCATGTCAGTCCTCGTTCCGGCGGCGCTTCCGTCGCTCAGGGAAGTGTCGATCGAGGAAGCGAATGAGTGCCCGCTCCTCCGACGAATGCGCATAGACGCCTGCATTGGCCACGTATCGCGGTGGAAGGCGAATGGTCTCGCCTTCATCGAGATATCGCGCCACTACGAGAGGGTGCACATACGACTTGCGACAGATTGCCGGCGTGTTGCCCAGCTCCGCGGCAACGAGACGCATCGTTGTCGCGACATTCCGCTTTGCCTCTGTTGGCGAGTCAGCCGCGCCAAGTTCTGCGAGCACGGTCGCTGCGCGCAATGTGCCGCCCCACGTGCGGAAGTCCTTTGCGCTGAACGGCACTCCCAACGTGAACTGGAGGTAGCTGTTCACGTCCCGAGCGGTGAGGTCATGCCACTTTCCGCCTTCCTCATAGCGGAACAACCTGCGACCCGGCGACTTGAGATACCTGGCAATGAGGCGCGCGAGTTCGCGGTTCGGAACGACCTGTCGCTGCGTGATCGATCGTTTTCCACGGTACGTGAACACGGCGACGCCGCCATCGACTTCGACGTGCTGCTTGTTGAGCGTCGAAATGCCGAACGTCTTGTTCTCTTCGAGGTATCGCTCGCTACCTACACGGAAGAAGCTTTCGCTGATGAGACGCACCACCGCTGCGGCCGCCGCCCGCCTCGACGACTTCTTCGTACTCGCATGCTCAAGAACACGACGGCGAATGTCAGGCAGCAACTTCGCCATGTCTCGCACGCGATAGTATTTGCGCAGCTGACCGCGCTCGACCTCACGCAAGTGGTAGCGATATTGCTTGCGCTCCCGCGCGTCGATGCCCCACGCCTGCACGGCGTGCGACGCGCTTGCCGCGATGTGCACGTCCGTCCATGCAGGCGGTATCACGAGCGCACGAATGCGCTGTAGCGTCCGCGCATCGCGAACGGCGCGGCCTTCACGCTCGTAACGAAACGCGCGCTTAGAGCCCTTTCGAAGTATCCATTCAGCCATCGTGGCGGGCTGGAGGGCAATTTGAAGGCCGCGCGATACATTTGACGTGCACGTCTACCCGCGATCAACGCCCCGATGGCCTATGAGTTCCTGACTTTTGAAGTCTCCGAGCGGATTGCGACCATCACGGTCAACCGCCCCGACAAGCTCAACGCGCTCAACGACAGCCTCATGGGCGAGCTCGGCGAGGCGATCCAGGAGGCCCGCGGGCGCGACGACGTCGGCGCCATATTGTTGACAGGAGCGGGTCGTTCGTTCGTTGCGGGGGCGGACATCGCCGAGTTGCAGGGTCAGAACGCGACGCAAGGCAAGGCGCGCGCGGAGCGGGGCCAACGCACCTTCCGCATGTACGAGACATCGCCGAAGCCGACGCTCGCTGCCGTGAATGGTTTTGCACTCGGCGGCGGCTGCGAACTGGCCATGGCGTGCCACATCCGCATCGCCTCTGAAAAAGCGAAGTTTGGCCAGCCCGAAGTGAGGCTCGGTACTGTGCCGGGTTATGGTGGCACGCAACGGCTGCCACGTCTCGTCGGCAAAGGTCGCGCACTTGAGCTGCTCCTCACCGGCGACATGATCGACGCGGCGGAAGCGTATCGCATTGGACTCGTGAATCGCATTGTCGCACCGGATGACCTCATCACGACATCGCGCACGATGCTTGGCGCGATGCTCCAGATGGGCCCTCTCGCACTCGCGCATTGCATTGAAGCGGTGGATCGAGGGCTCGACATGTCGCTCGACGACGCAATTGCGCTCGAGGCGGGATACTTTGGCCTCCTCTCCGCGACGAATGACAAGGCCGAGGGCATGCAGGCATTTCTCGAGAAGCGCGCCGCGTCGTTCACCGGAACGTGAATCGTCCTTCGCGCGTCACGCTGCACACGCTCGCGCTGCGCGACTTCCGCAATCTGGCCAAGCTCGATCTCGAATTCCCCGCTGACGGCGTGGCGGTGATTGGAGACAACGGTCAAGGAAAAACGAACCTGCTCGAGGCGATCTATTACCTGCACTTGCTGCGGTCGGTACGCGGCGCGCGCGATGCGGACGTCGTTGGATTCGGTGCGCCGGCGTTCTTCGTGCGCGCGCACGGAACCGGGGTGGCACACGATGAGATTTCCGCCGGCTTTGAGCGACAGGGCAAGCGCAAGCGCGTGAAGCTCGACGGCGTTGAGCCACAGCGTTTGAGTGATGCACTGGGTGCGTTACCGTGCGTGCTCTTTTCACCTGCTGATGTCGAACTCGTGGCGGGAGCGCCCACGGCACGACGTCGCTATCTCGATATCATGCTTGCGCTTTCGTCACGCGCATATCTGCACGCGCTACAGCGCTATCGTCACGCGCTTGCACAGCGCAACGCCGCGCTGCGTGACGCGCTCAGGTCGACATCCAGCGTCGAATCGCGAATTGCAGTGTGGGAAGCGCCACTCGCAGAACATGGCGCCGTGTTGTGGATCGAGCGCGTGAAATGGGCGGAGCGCGCGGCCGGTCGCTTTGCCGAGATGTGTCGCGCGATTGGAGAGTCGACGATCGTTGAGTTGCGCTACGCGTCGTCACTTTCGCCGTCGTCACGCGAGTTGACTGACGTGGCCGCTGCTCTTCAGGCGGGACTCGAGTCGCGCCGTTCTCTGGACATTCGCCGTTGCATGACGCACACCGGTCCGCATCGCGATGATCTCGCACTCCTGCTTGGCGGACGTGAGTTGCGCGCGTTTGGGTCCGCAGGCCAGCAGCGTACGGCGGCAATCGCCATGCGCTTGTTGGAAGCAGAGACACTGCGTGAGCGCATCGGTGCGTCACCAATTCTCTTGCTCGACGATCCGTTCGCGGAGCTCGACGTTCGTCGCTCGTCGTCGATCCTGGATCTATTGGCCGAGCAGTCGATGGGCCAGACAGTGCTGACAGTTCCGCGCGAGAGCGACATTCCCGAACAACTCACTCGGCTCGCGCGCTGGCGTATCGCCGGTGGCGAGATCAGCGCATGACGCCTGCGAAGAAGAAGCCATCCGTCCTCGGCGATGTTCTGACGAATGTGCTGAGGGATGCGGGTATTGCAGCCCGGGTCGAGCAAGCTACGGTGATTCCGGAATGGGCGTCGATTGTTGGAGCGCAGATCGCGAGTGTCACGGAGCCGCAGTCGATTGCTGCGGACGGGACGTTGTTTGTGCATGTCACCACGAACGCGTGGATGATGGAGCTCTCGATGATGGAGCCCGATTTGCTGGGCGCGCTGAACGCGAAGGAAGGTCGCGCGCCGATCAAGAAAATCCGGTGGTTGTTGCAACGCCGCTGACCTCGTGGAGGCAATCGAATTCAAACACATTTGTGATATAGTTAAGTCGTTTTAGAACAACGACTTAGCGGCAAACAAACTCGTTGCACTCCGCCGCGAAATCACTTAGATTTCACGGTCAGCGAATGCCCCCGATTTTCGGCGTGTATTCGGGGGTACATTTCCCGCGATTTCTGAGTGGAGCTTGGATGACGAAACAGACCGACAAGGCTGCCAGTGGCGAGTACGGCGCAGGCCAGATCACGGTGCTCAAGGGGCTCGAGGCTGTTCGCAAACGTCCCGGCATGTACATCGGCTCCACGTCGGAGCGCGGGCTGCATCACCTCGTGTATGAAGTGGTCGATAACTCCATCGACGAGGCCAGGGCGGGCTTCGCGAATCGCGTTGACGTCATCATCCATCAGGACAACTCCATCACCGTGGATGATAACGGCCGAGGCATTCCGGTCGATATCCATCCGGTCGAGAAGATTCCGGGCGTCGAACTCGCCATGACGGTGCTCCATGCCGGCGGAAAGTTCGACAAGGATTCATATGCCGTGTCGGGCGGTCTTCACGGTGTCGGTGTCTCCGTGGTGAATGCGCTCTCGGAACAGCTCAAGGTCTGGATCAAGCGCGACGGCAAGGAGTACTACATGGACTTCGCGCGTGGCGACACGAAGCAGAAGCTCAAGGTGCTCGGCGACGTCCCGAAAAAGCAGAACGGTACCAAGATCTGGTTCAAGCCCGACGCCATGATCTTCACCGAGCTCGTTTACAGCTACAATACGCTTGCCTCGCGCCTCCGCGAATTGTCGTTCCTGAACAAGGGCGTCACGATCACGCTCAAGGACGAGCGCCCTGGTCAGGAGAAGGACGAGACCTTTCTCGCGAAGAACGGACTGCGCGAGTTCGTCCAGCATCTCAATTCCACACGCAAGCCGTTGCACAACGAGGTCATCTACCTCGAGACAATGAAGGATGACGTCGGCATCGAGCTCGCGATGCAGTACAACGACGGCTACAACGACACCGTCTTTTCCTTCGTCAACAACATCAACACGCACGAAGGCGGCACGCACCTCACCGGATTCAAGTCCGCGCTCACGCGCGTGATCAACCAGTACATCCAGAAGTCGTCGCTCTCCAAGAAGGACAAGGAAATCACGCTCTCCGGTGACGACGTGCGTGAAGGTCTCACCGCGGTCCTCTCCGTCAAGGTTCGGGAGCCGCAGTTCGAAGGCCAGACCAAGACCAAGCTCGGAAACTCGGAAGTGGAATCCGCCGTGAAGACGGTGGCGAACGAGTGGCTTGCCTCGTACCTCGAGGAGCATCCGCGCACGGCGAACATCGTCATCGACAAGGCAATGTCCGCCTCGCGTGCACGTGAAGCCGCCCGAAAGGCGCGCGATCTCACGCGTCGCAAGAGCGCACTCGAAATCGGCAACCTGCCTGGCAAGCTCGCCGATTGCTCACTTACCGATCCCGCCCTGTGCGAGATCTATCTGGTCGAGGGTGATTCAGCCGGTGGCTCCGCCAAGCAAGGCCGCAAGCGCGAGTTTCAGGCAATCCTTCCGCTCCGCGGCAAGATCATCAACGTGGAAAAGGCGCGCATCGACAAGGTGCTCTCCAACGAAGAAATCCGCACGATCATCACCGCGATCGGCACAGGCATCAAGGATGAATTCGCCATCGACAAGGCGCGTTATCACAAGGTCATCATCATGACCGACGCTGACGTCGACGGTGCGCACATTCGCACGCTGCTCCTCACGTTCTTCTACCGGCAGATGCCCGAGCTGATCGAGGCGGGTTACGTCTATATCGCGCAGCCGCCCCTCTATCGCGTGGCGAAGGGCAAGGAGCACTACTACGCGTATGATGACAAGGAACGCAACGAGATCGCACAGCGCATGTCCAGCGACGGCAAGACCGGACTCAACATCCAGCGCTACAAAGGACTCGGCGAGATGAACGCCGATCAGCTCTTCGATACCACGATGGACCCGAACACGCGCACCCTGCTCAAGGTCGCGGTCGATGATGCCGTGCAGGCCGACGAGGCATTCCGCACCCTCATGGGTGACGAAGTCGAACCGCGACGCATCTTCATCGAGACTAACGCGCGCTTCGCGAGCAACCTCGACATCTAGCACGCACTAGCGATGAAACGCAAAAGGGCGAAGCCAGTTGGCTTCGCCCTTTTGCGTTGCGCCTCCTTTACACGGACCCGAAGAGTGTCGGCCAACTACGAGCGACATGCATCACATTCCGCAATCGCTTTGGGCGTGCACTGCCCACTCTTCTCGCTGGGTCAGACGCGTGCGGATCGCCCACCATGATCCATTCACCCCTGCACAGCACACCGCCGACTACTCAGCGCACTGTCGTGACCAGAGGACACACAGCGATGCCCACCGTCCACTTTTTGTACAAGAATGCGCCCTCAACTGCCATTTGACGCAGTTAAGAAATGGTGCCGCAGTTGCCTTGCACGTAACCAGGAAATCCACCTCACCACTGGAGGAAGACGTGAAAGTCCTGCGTCGTGCACTCATGCTCGCGGCCGCGACCGTTTCGCTCTCGGCCTGCAACGTCGATCTCACCAACATTGGCGGCTCCGTCGACGGTAGATACTCGCTCCGCACCATCAATGGATATTCCCTGCCCTACACCTTCAACAACGGCCTCACCGTTTCGAGTGAGACGTTGACGCTCAACAGCGACGGGACGTTCACCGACGTCGCGCGCTACACCGATGGGCGTGTCGCGAACTACTACGGCTATTACACGGAGCGCAACGGCTCCGTGCAGTTCACCGACCAGTCATCGAACAACACGTATCAGGGTTCGTTGAGCAGCGGCACGTTGACGCAATACCTGAATGGATTTACGCAGACGTATCGGCGTCAGTAGTTGAGCTTGATCGCCTTTTATTGGGCGGGGTTTGCAATGCACGACAAACAAGAAAAGCGGAATACACACGCATCTCGGCGACCAGATCCTGATGGAGCAACCGCCACTCTCCCTGGTCGATTTCGACCGGGAGAATCCACGCGTGCGCGAACGCGGCGGCGTTGCCCATAGCTTAAGACTGCGACCTGTTCCTCAATGGCGCGGTGACAACCGTCACCGTTTACGCATCGTCAGGTTCGAAAGTATTCCTTAATGCAGGTGGTCACGGCACGTTCAGCCAGCGGACGGTCGTGATCGTCAATCGCTTCTGCGATAACTCGCTTGGCGTTCACGAGCGCACGCTCAGGCGTGCAACCTTGGCCCTTCAGAACACGGCAGTAATGCGACACCGCCGCATCGAGTTCTTCATAGTGCGCGTGTACCTTCTGGCTTCGAACGAGTGCCTCCGTGAACCCGAGCCTGGCGGCGTCTACTGCCGTGTCGTCACGCTCTTCCGACATTGCTACACCCTCGCTTGCGTCAAAAATGTGAAAGCTGCAAGTAAGGGTGGCACTTACCGTTCCAGCAGCTGCCCATCAATGCGATTTGAACGCCGCACAATCAGCGGAGTAGCATTCCTCATGGCTCGCGCTCGGTTTGTCCTGCTGTCGCCTCTGCTCGCATGCGCGGTGCGCGCACCGGCTCCCGAGCCGGCACGACTGCCAACGGCACCTCAGCCCATCGTCGCTCAGCTGAACGCCGCGAGCGAAGACGTCGTGGTGCGCACGAATGCGCAGCGGCGCTCGCTCGGACTTGTCGAGCTGAAACGCAACGCGCTTCTCATGCAGGCTGCGCAGCTACAGGCGAATCAGATGGCCGAGAAGCAACGGATGGCGCACGAGTTTCCCGGTGGGAAATATCCCGATATCGATGACCGCCTCGCTGCGGTCGCCTACAGATGGCGCGCGTCAGCCGAAAATGTCGCCGAAGGTTACTCGGAGCCCGCTACCGTGGTGGCCGGCTGGATGAAGTCACCTGGCCACCGCGAGAATATCGTGTCGTCGCACTTCACGGAGATCGGCGCCGGGTTCGCAACCGGCGCGAACGGAAGGCGATACTGGGCGCAAGTGTTCGCCGCACCACGCTGACGACGGACTAGGCCGGCGGCGTTTCTCCACGAGACAATGCCATGAGCTGGCGGCCAAGCACAATATGAACAAGTACGAGTGCGAGAATCACTCCGGCCACGCTGATCCACGTTACAACGCGCAGCGTTCCATCCAATCCCGAGTATTGCGTCGAGCGCGTGATGAACACAACAAGCGCGAAGATGGCAGCAATGCCAGCGCCTGCGCCGAATGCGCCCATTCCAGCAAGCTTGGCAATCTTTGGTGGCATGTCAGATCTCCTTTGAATGCTCAGGGGCCAGCCAGCACTTCCACGCCGGCAGTTGACACACGATGAGAAATTAACGGCAACGGTGGATCGGCTTCATCCGCGATAATGATCGCCGAACGAAGCGTTTGCCGCCCACTTTCAACACCCGTTCGATCCTTCGCAAAAATGGTGGCGAGCGGCTCGCCCTGCTCAACCCAATCGCCCGGACGCGCGGTGATGACGAAACCGACGGAAAGATCGAGACGATCTTCCATCGTCGTGCGGCCGCCGCCCAAAGCAATGATTCCCTTTCCAATCGCCCGCGGTTCCACGCGCGAAATAAACCCGCGTCGCGGCGCCGCGAACAGTTCAACTTCGGCGGCTTGCGGAAGGATTGCCGGATCATCAACGACCGCGGGGTTTCCACCCTGCGCTTCGATGATCTTCTGAAAATGCTCGGCAGCGCGACCAGTGCCGATCGCGCGCTCCATCATGCGATGCGCGTCGTCACGATCCTTGGCGGCATTCGCCAGCATGAGCATCTCTGCGCCGAGTGCGTAGGTCACGTTCATCAGATCGGCGGGGCCTTCACCCTTGAGCGCGAGAATCGATTCTTCCACCTCGAGCGCATTGCCACATGCACGTCCAAGTGGACGATCCATTGCCGTGAGCAACGCAATCACTGGGCAGCCGTGATCGGCGCCAATGCCAATCATGGTCTGCGCGAGTTCGAGTCCGAGTTCGGGCAGGAATGCGCCCGAACCTCGCTTCACATCGAGCACAAGTCCCGTCAGTCCTTCCGCGAGTTTCTTGCTCATGATGCTCGCGGCGATGAGTGGAATTGACTCAACGGTGCCAGTGGCATCGCGCAGCGCATACATCTTTCGGTCGGCCGGCGCGATCTCCGCTGTCTGCCCAATCAATGCGCAATTCAATGTCTCGATAAGCGTCTTCGCGGTGTCGAGCGAAAGATGCGTGTCGAAACCCGGAATTGATTCGAGCTTGTCGAGCGTGCCACCGGTGTGGCCGAGGCCTCGGCCGGACATCATTGGGACTGCAACGCCGAGTGATGAAATCAGTGGCGCCAGAACGATGGAAACCTTGTCGCCTACACCGCCCGTGGAATGCTTGTCGATGCGTGGCCGCCCGAGGTATTCGAGATCGAGAACCTCGCCGCTGCGCAGCATGGCGTCCGTGAGCGAGTTCGTCTCGGCGCGGTCCAAGCCGCGGAGAAAACACGCCATGAGGAACGACGCCATCTGGTAGTCGGGGATGTGGCCTGCCGCGTAGGCATTTGCGAGCGCGCGCCACTCGCCGGCCTCGATTCGGCCGCCGTCTCGTTTGCGTTCGATGAGCCTCAGCGCGAGCATTGACCGGACTGTGGGGTACAAATACACTGGCCCGCACCCCACGCCGGACTCTGCCGCACGAGGTTTGCCGTCGCTTGCCCCACCCTCGGACCATTCGTCCGTCCGTCTACCTGCATCTGGAGTCTCTCATGTCTGTATCCTTTGCGACCGCGCGCCGTGTCCTGAGCGTCGCGTCCTTCGTCACTCTGGCCGCCGTCCCTGCCCAACTCATTGCACAAACCGCGGCGGACCACGTTGCCCTGGGCGACAAGGACCATGCAGTTGCCAATGCACCAAGTGCGTTCCGTCACTACGAGGAGGCGCTCAAGATCGATCCGCGTTCATATGACGCCCTGTGCAAAGCCACGCGCGAAGCCGTGGAGTTGGGCGAGTTCAATGCGGACGAAAAGGAACGTGATCGCCTCTATTCCGTGGCTGAACAATATGCTCGTCGCGCCGTGGAGGTGAACCCGGCCGACGCACAGGGACATTTCGAGCTGGCCCGCGCACTTGGCCGCAAGGCACTTTCACTGGGCAAGCGCGACCAGGTTCGTTACGCCGGCGACGTGCGCCTCGCCGCAATGGAGGCGCTCAAGATCAGTCCAAAGCACGCCGGTGCGATGCACGTGATGGGCATGTGGAACTACAACGTCATGCGACTGAGCGGTCTCACCCGCATGTTCGCCAAGACATTCCTCGGCGGGCAAGTGTTCAGTGAAGCCAACTGGGACGATGCGCAGAAATACATGGAAGGCTCGGTGGCCAATGAGCCAGCGCGTCTCGTGCACCACTTGGACCTCGCCCGCGTGTATGCGGCGCGGGACAACAAGGAAAAGGCGCGCGAACAGTTCGACGCGGTGATCAAGGGAACGCCGAGTGATTTCAACGATCGTCGTTATCAGGACGAAGCTCGGAAGGAGGTAGAGGACGTTCGCTGACGGGACGTCGTGTCCGTCGAAGTGAGCGCGAGGCCTCTCGCAGCTCATCACGCAGGTCCAACCAGGCGTCGCGGCTCCTTCGCTGGAGTGCGCGACGCTTGTTGCGCGTGAACCGGGAGATGTCGGAACGCGTCTGCCAGCCGGGCTGCGGCGCGGCGAGAAGCGCAATACCAGCTCCGACCGCGAGCCCCACGGCCAGCCCCGCGCCGAAGACGGCGAGTTGCTCCCAGTCGGTCGACGTGGAGCTTGGCCGTGTGGCCGTGCGCGTGTTGGAGCCTTTCGGTCCGGCGTAGGACATTGGATACCGTGAGAGCAGAGGTTGGTTTGGAAATTGCGTCCAGAGGTGCCGTAGGTAAAGCTTTGATCATCCGCACAACCGTCGGCGCCCAGTCCCGCAGGTCGAACGACCGCGCCACCACGTCTGCCACCCGGCAGGCGAACCTGACGTACACTGCTTCAACTCGTACCGCGCAGTGTGAGGCCAT
Source organism: Gemmatimonadales bacterium (assembly GCA_038323865.1). Lineage (GTDB taxonomy): Bacteria > Gemmatimonadota > Gemmatimonadetes > Gemmatimonadales > Gemmatimonadaceae > AG11. The sequence goes on along the minus strand of JBBQHJ010000004.1, from coordinate 9,712 downwards.
TCATGGGACCTAACGGCAAGACCGTCCTGCTGGTTGAGGACAACGAAGACAACCGCATCGTCTATTCCACCATCCTGCGCCACTTCGGCTATGAAGTCAGCGAAGCGCTCAATGGTGAAGAGGGCATTGCAAAGGCACGGTCAGAAAAGCCCGATCTCATCCTGATGGACATTTCCATCCCGATCATCGACGGATGGGAAGCCACACAGGTCCTGAAGCACGACCCGAGCACGCGCGACATTCCGATCATCGCGCTCACTGCGCACGCCCTCGCGTCCGACCGCGAGAAGGCAATGGAAGTGGGCTGCGACGGGTATCTCGCCAAGCCATGCGAACCACGTGCGGTGGTCGCAGAAGTGCAGCGATTCCTCGGAAAGGATACGGCGCAGAATGCCTGACGCAGTCGCACCGCATGGCGCCGCCAGCGTAGATTCGGCGCACATTCTCGTGGTCGACGATCACGAAGACAACATCGAAGTGCTTCGCGCGCGACTTGAAGCGTGGGGCTTCAAGACGAGCACGGCGATGAGTGGCAGCGAAGCGCTGAAACTCGTGGACAACAACCCGCCGGACCTCATCCTGCTCGACGTCATGATGCCGGAGATCAGTGGCATCGAGGTTGCTCGGCTGATCAAGGGCAATCCCAACCTGCCCTTCATCCCCATCATCATGCAGACGGCTCTCGATTCCACCGAGAACAAGGTGGAAGGTCTCGAGGCTGGCGCAGATGACTACATCACCAAGCCGATCGATTTTGCGGAGTTGAAAGCCCGGCTTCGGTCCATGCTGCGCATCAAGCGGCTGCAGGAAGCGCTGGAGGAACGTGAGCGCGAGTTGGTGGAGATCAACGAAAAGCTGCGCTTCATGTCACAGACGGATGCGCTGACGGGTCTCGACAATAGGCGCCACCTCAATGATCGCATTGAGGAGATGTTCGCACATGCCAAGCGACTGAATGAGCCGTTCGCGCTGGTGATGTGCGACATCGACAAGTTCAAGAGCGTGAACGACACTTATGGTCATCAAGTAGGCGACGAAGTACTCAAGCAGTTTGCCGCCATCCTCAAGGACGAGGCGCGCGAGATCGATCACGTCGGGCGGTATGGCGGTGAGGAGTTCATGCTGCTGCTCCCAGCGGCGTCGATCGAGGCTGCGGGGTTGTTCGCGGAGAGGGTGCGGAATCGCGCCGAGCATCATACATTCACGTTTCCCGGTGGTACCCTGACACGCACGGCAAGCTTTGGCGTTTCAGGATGGCCTCACCAGAAAGTGTCGGAGTGTGAGGGGCTCGTACGGACAGCCGATGATGCGCTGTACGTCGCCAAGGAAACGGGGCGCAACCGGGTCATCGAGTTCGACAGCGACGAGTTCAACGAGCATCAGGCCGCCCACGACGATGGATCAGACGCTCACACCGCAATCCACGCCGGCGCCGGTCCGGACGGAGGACCTGGCAGCAGGTGATGAACTCGCGCGTCTCCGCGCACAGGTTGCGGAGATAACGCGCGAACGTGATCACCTTGCCGCCATCGTCGACATTCTGCAGGAGGTCTCCGCCTCCCTGCATTTCGTCGACGTGCTGCAGACCATCGCACGCAAGCTCGGCGAGACCTTCGGGCTCGATCGCTGCGCGATTTTTCTGTCCGGCGACAAGGACGAGGTCCGGCTCGTAGCGAGCTACGAAGATCCGTCCATCCGGAATCTCGTCGTCGACCTCAATCGCTACCCGGAACTCAAGCGCGCTTTCGAAAGCGGCGAAACGGTTTTCATTCCCGATGCCGCGAACGAGCCGATGCTGCGCAGCATTCGTTCGCAGCTCGACATTCGCAACGTCAGGTCCATCATCGTGGTGCCGATTCGCTGGGAGGGCTCCGTCATTGGCGCCATCTTCCTCCGCACCGAGCGTGACGCCGATCCGTTCCGCGAAGACGATGTTCGCTTCTGCCATACGATTGAGTCGCTCACGGCAAAGGCGCTGCGCAATGCGCACCGCTTCGAAACCCTGCTGCATAGCACGCAGGATGTGAACATCGCGCAGCGCAAAGCTGAGCTACAGCGCGTGGCCCTCGTAGGCTTCCTGCGCCGGTTGCTCACGCGCTACGCCACGAGCGAAGACCACAGCTGGGCGGAAACACTGCTTCCCAAGGCAGCCAGCGAGGAGCTCGAGCGACTCGTCACGGTCGCCATGCAGGTGCTCGAGGAAGAGGCGAAGGGTTAACTGCGGGAAGTGCAGATTCCTCGACTTCGCTCGGAATGACAGCTGAGGCACGACCCGATGCACGCGCGTCGGCATTGCGCGCTATCCTGAATCAGGCGAGCCACGACTACTACGTCCTCGATCGGCCAACGATCGCGGACGCGGCGTACGACAAGGCGCTGCGCGAGCTCCAGGAAATCGAGCGCGAGCATCCGGAACTGCGCACGCCGGATTCACCGACCATGCGTGTGGGCGCCGAGCCCGCGAGTTCCCTCGCCAAGCACACGCATCTCGTGCCCATGATCTCCCTTGGCAACGCATTCGACGATGCCGAGCTCGATGAATGGGAAACGCGCATTGCGAAACTCGTGGACGACGACGCGCGGCGTGCCGGTTACGTGGCCGAGCTGAAGATCGATGGCGCCGCGGTGAGTCTCACGTACGAGCAGGGCGTCTTCGTCATGGGCGCCACGCGCGGGAATGGGCAAGTTGGGGAAGATGTCACGGCCAATCTCCGCACCCTGAGAGATGTGCCGCTGAGACTACGCGGCAACGATGTCCCGCCGCTCATCGAAATACGCGGCGAGTGCTATTTGCCTTTCAGCTTGTTCGAGAAGCTGAATGAAGAGCGTGTGAAGGCAGGCGAGCCGGTGTTCGCCAACCCGCGAAACTCGGCTGCGGGTTCGCTGCGACAGCTCGATCCAGCCAGCACGGCCCAGCGGCCGCTTCGGTTCTTTGGCTATACCGTAGCAGCGCCGGAGGGCACGGTGCTTCCCTTCACAACGCAGTGGGAGTTGCTCGACACACTCGCGCGTTGGGGAGTACCCGTGGCGCCGAATCGCAGAAAGTGTTTGTCGATGGCCGAGGTGCACGAGTGGGCCCACGACGTGGAGCATCGGCTGCGCGCGGAGCTGGACTTCGGAATAGACGGCGGCGTGGTGAAAGTCGACGACCTGCGACTGCAGGACGAGCTCGGAGTCGTTGGAGGACGCGAACCGCGGTGGGCGATCGCTCGAAAGTTCGCGCCGGATATCGCCGAAACGACGTTGGAACGCGTGGCGGTGAATGTCGGCAGGACCGGTGCACTCAATCCGTATGCGGTGCTGACCCCCGTCGAGATTGGCGGAACAACGGTGAAGCTGGCAACGCTGCATAACTTCGATCTCGTGATCGCAAAGGATTTGCGCGAAGGCGATGTCGTGTTGGTGAAGCGTGCCGGTGATGTGATCCCGCAGGTGATCGGACCTGTTCCAGAACGGCGCGATCCACAGAATCCTCCGAAGACCGTTGATGTGCCGACGCACTGCCCGTCGTGCGAGACGCCAGTGCAGCGCCCCGAAGGCGAGGTTGCGATCTATTGTCCCAACGTCGCGTGTCCAGCCCGGCAGCTCGAAGCGCTCGTGCATTTCGCTTCGCGCGGCGCGATGGACATTCGCGGGCTGTCGTACGCACGCATCGAGCAGTTCATTGCAGCAGGCTTGATTCGCGACGTCGCAGATCTGTTCGAAATCACGACGGAGAAATTGTTGGAGCAGGAGGGATTCGCCGCGAAGGGCGCGGAGAATCTCGTTGCCGCCATCGAAGCCTCGAAGGCGCAGCCGCTCTCGCGTTTGCTCTTTGGACTTGGCATTCGCCACGTGGGCCAGACGGCGGCGCAGTTGCTGGCGCGTCAGTTCGGAACGATGGACGCGCTGATGGTGGCGAGCGCCGAACAGATCGTGGCGGTGCATGGAGTTGGTGAAACGATCGCGGTTGCCGTGGCCGCGTTTTTCGCCGACACATCGGGGACTGCGCTGGTCGAGAAGTTGAAGGCGCTCGGGCTCAACATGTCCGAACCCGTGACGCTTTCGGCGGGCGCAGCGTTCAGTGGCATGACCTTCGTGGTTACGGGCACCTTGCCAACACTGTCCCGCGGCCAGGCGACAGAATTGATCGAGTCGCAGGGCGGACGCGTGGCGAGCGGTGTGTCGAAATCCACGACGGCGGTGGTTGTCGGAGAGGATGCAGGCAGTAAACTCGAGAAGGCGAGAACGCTTGGTATTTCCATCATCGACGAAGCAGAGCTGCTGAAACGGGCGGGACGTGACCCTCACGGGCACGGTGCGTCAAACTTGGAACCAGCGAGTGAGTGATATGAGTATGGATCTCACGGGAAGCGGAATGGTGGCAGTGACGCGCGATGCACTCGCGGCGCTGCGCAACGCGCTCATGCGCGATACAGGTTATGCGGCGGCGGGCTACCTCCAGGAGGCCGGCTACGCGGGCGGCGCGGCGCTCTTCGACGCCTTCACGCAGTGGCTGTCCGCGCGCGGTGCCTCTGCGCCGGAGGACTTGTCACTCAGCGCTTTCCAGGAACACGCGGCTGATTTCTTTCGCGAAACCGGCTGGGGGTCGCTAACCGTGAGCGAACTCGACGCTGTAGCGACGATCGATTCCGATGACTGGAGCGAGGCGTCACCAGATGCTGGTTTGGAGCACCCGTGCTGCCACTTGAGTAGCGGCATGTTTGCGGACTTCTTCGGCCGCATGGCCGGCGCGCCGCTGGCGGTGATGGAAGTGGAGTGCCGGTCTACCGGTGCGGCGCGATGCCGATTCCTGCTTGGCAGCACCGAGGTGCTCCAGAGCGTGTACGACGGCATGGCGGGCGGAGCGACGTACGAGGCTGCGTTACAGGCGGTCTGACGGCAGGCGGTCAGAGATTCTCGAGCGTCTCGCGATACAGCGGGTTCGGGACCAGTTCCCCATTAAAAAGGACCTCACGGTCCCAAGGGAGCACGATGGTGCTCTCGGTAGCCAGCGCGTGGTAATCGGGCTCATACGCGCCAGTCCGGAAAGCCACTGCCGTGCGCACCTCAGCGGCCCCCGCGTTAACGATGGCAGCCACAGCCAGGCGCATGGTCTCGCCAGAATCACATGTTTCGTCTACGACCAACACCCGTTTATCGCGCACGCCCGCAGGCGTGGCCCCGAATATGGCTGGCGTTGCCCGCACAACCTCAGACTGGTAGCGGCGGCTGACCACGATGGAGTGGAATTCGCGGTCCATGATGGCGGCGATCACGGCGCCTGGCACCACGCCCGCCGTCGCGATACCCACGATGATCTCGGGGTCGTAGGAGCGGACCACCTTGAGGGCGAGCGCCCGGGATAACTCACCGAACATTGGCCACTCGACTTCGAACACGCCCTTGCTCTGTTCGATGGTCGTTTTACGTGGGGACATTGGTGCTCCTCTGGGCCGATAGGCTAAGCTAGTCCCCTGCGCACAGGGCAGGAAGCGCGTCAGAGACTGATGTCGGCGTTGTACCCCCCGCGCCGTGGAATTATGTTTGCCCTGAAGCGACCCACCTCTGTAAGCTCGAGCGCTTTCGCTTCTCCTTCCTATCAATCGCGCACTAGATGTCCTGGTTGAGCCGCATGCTGGGCGGCAAGTCGGACCCTGGACTCAAACCCCAGCGTCTGGATTATTTGAACGAGGCGCTGGCGCTTGAACGCCAGGGCGACTTTGATGCGGCGTTGACGTCGTATCGCCTCGCGTTGCGCGACCATCCGAATGATCCGCGTATTCTCCAGAACATGGCCATCGCCTTTTCGCGCACCGGGCGGCTGGAGGAAGCGGTGCGCGCATACAAGCGCGCGCTGGAACTCGACCCGGGTCTGAGTGGCGCGCACTATGGGTTGGCGTTTTTGCAGCTCAAGCGTGGCGACACGTTGGCCGCGCTCACGCATCTCCAGACCTTTCTCGACGCCCCGCCATCCGGCGCCGACGCCGATCGATGGGTGCGCCATGCCAAGCAGACTCTCGAAGAGCTGCGGACCGGCTCCAGCGGAAATCCAGAAGCATCGGAAGTGGACTCGTAATGGGAACCGTTCTCGCCATCGTGAGTCAGAAGGGTGGCGTCGGTAAGACGACCACGGCCATCAACCTCGCGAGTGCGCTCGCGCGCCGCGGACGGAAGACGCTGCTCGTGGACGTTGATCCGCAGGGCGCCGTTCGTCACGGCGTTGGTCTTGCGGGAACGGCCCACCCACCGGGACTGGCCGATGTCCTGAGTGGTGCGCGCCAGCTTCAGGACGTCGTACTTCCCACACCGCTGCCGTGGCTGCGTGTTCTGCTCGCAGGTTCTGTGTCCGAGGCGGCTGAGCACGACACGTATCACCACGCCGTGGCGGAATCACCCAAGCTCGGCGAGCTGTTCGAACGCGCGCGAAGCCGAGGCTATCTCGTGGTCGTCGATACGCCACCCGGACTTGGCGCGGTTACCCGACGCGTACTGTCGTTCAGCCAGCATGTCATCGTGCCGCTCCAATCGGAACCGCTGGCCCTCCAAACCACCACTCAGATTCTTCGCGCCATTCGCGATGCCTCCATCACCAATCCTGCCCTGACGCTCGACGGCATCCTCCTCACCATGGTCGAGGAGGGCAACGAGGTGTCGCAACGGGTGGCCGCGTATGTGCGGCAACAGCTCCCGGCTGAACTTCTGTTCGACGTCGTGGTACCACGTACCATGGCATCGATTGATGCCTTTGCCGCGGGCCAGCCGGTGGTGCTTCGGTCGCCGGATGACCCCGCTGCGCAAGCCTATGTACGACTTGCCGAGTTGCTCGATTCAAAGCTGACGTGAGATCCATCGCTCCACGCTATCTCGCCGCGCTCGCGGCGTTGACTGTTGTCTTCGCCTGTGGTGACGTTCCCACACTCGACAACGGAATCGCTTACATCTCGCCGGTGCAGCTTCCTGCTCCGGCGGTGGCGGCAGGTGACACGCTACGCGACAGCCTTGGTCGCGCTGTGCCGCTCAGCATCATCGCGTACGACCGAGGCAACGTCGCGTTGAGTGGCATCACGCCGACCTTCGTCGTGAGCAGTTTTCCGATTGGCGCAACGATCGATGCCGCAGGCCGCGTGATCGCGCTGGACTCCGTTCGAACCGTGCAAATTGTTGGTCGAATCGGTAGCTCGTTGCAGACTGCCGCCGTGACGCTCGAAGTAGTCGCGCAGCCGGACTCCATGGCCGTGACGTCGACGGTGGATTCGCTCGCGCAATCCGTGCTGTCAAGGTCGCTCGATGTCAACGTGACCGGCGCGCGCGGCGGCAAGCGCGTGACCGTAAAGGGCATCATCGTGCGTTATCGAATCACCAATCTCTATCCGGCGCGCGCCTTCGATTCGAGCTTGGTGGCGCTGTCGAATGGAAGGACAGTTGCCACTGATACGACCGCGGAAGGCGGGACGGCTGGCGTGTCGGTAATCCTGACGAACAAGGCGGGCATCGACTCGGTTGCCGTGGAAGCGCGAGCGAACAACCTGCGCGGTGTTGCACTCAAGGGCAGCCCGATCCGCTTCGTCCTCCCCATCAAGCGCGGCACCTGACCGGCGCGGGGCATGGCGCGCCCGATGTTCCGGGGCGTATACTCGCGGCGAGCGCGAAGCCGTAGATCGCGCTGCACTTCCCCCACGGAGGCGGTGATGATCTCGTCCGGTGGACCGCGCAATTCTGAGCCGGGTACGCTCGCCAAGCTGTTCTTCGATGCAGTGACGCGTCACGACAAACGCGACGCTCTCCAATACAAGGTCAATGGTGTCTATCAGCCCATCTCGAGTCGCGATCTCGCCGATCGCGTTCGACGGCTCGCACTTGGACTCCGTGAACTCGGCGTCAAGCCGGGCGATCGCATCGCGATTTTCTCGGAGAATCGACCGGAGTGGGCAATCGCCGATTTCGCGTGCGTCACTTCCGGCGTGTCCGACGTGCCGCTCTATCCCAACCTTCCGGCCGAGCAAGCGGCGTATATCCTGAATGATTCAGGAAGCGTCGCGATCTTCGTGAGCGACGAGGCACAGGCGGCGAAGATCATGGAAGTTCGCGGGACGATCCCAGCGCTCCGTAGCGTGATCACGTTCTCGACGACGTTGCATGCGGGTGCGGATCACACACTCGCGGAGATTGAAGCCAAGGGGACGGCGGTCGACGACGAGGCACATCGTACGTCATACAGGGCTGCGGCAAATGCGGTGCTCCCCGATGACGTCGCAACGCTCATCTACACCTCGGGCACCACCGGCGCGCCGAAGGGTGTCATGCTGACTCACGATAACATCTACTCGAACGTGATGGCCGCAACGGCAGCCATTCCCTTCGAAGGTGTCGACACGGGACTCAGCTTCCTGCCGCTCTCGCACATCTTCGAGCGCATGGCGGGACACTACCTGATGTTCTCCGTCGGGTGCTCCATTGCCTATGCGGAATCGATCGATACGGTGCCGATCGACATGCAGACCGTTCAACCGACGCTCGTGCTTTCCGTGCCGCGGTTGTACGAAAAGATGTACGCGCGCGTCCTCGAGAACGCGCTGTCTGGCGGAGGGGCGAAGAAGCAGATCTTCTTCTGGGCGCGCAAAGTTGCGGAGCAGTGGGCAAATGCAAAGCTGGCGGGCCGCGAGCCCAACGGACTGCTCGCGCTCAAGTACCGCATCGCACAAAAGCTGGTGTTCTCATCGCTTCAGGCGCGTACCGGTGGGAGGCTGCGATATTTCGTTTCGGGGGGTGCGCCACTCGCCTCGGAGATCAACAAGTTCTTCTACGCGGCAGGTCTGGTGATTCTCGAGGGCTACGGCCTCACCGAGACGTCACCGGTCATCTGCGTGAACACGCCCGATGGATTCCGCATTGGCACTGTCGGCAAGCCGGTGCGCGGCGTGGAGGTGATGATCGCGTCGGACGGCGAGATTCTCACGCGGGGACCGCACGTGATGAAGGGCTATTACAACAAACCCGACGCCACGGCCGAGGCAATCGACTCCGAGGGCTGGTTCCACACGGGCGACATTGGCGAGCTGCGCGATGGATTTCTCGCGATTACCGATCGCAAGAAGGACATCATCGTCACGTCGGGCGGCAAGAACATCGCGCCCCAGCCCATGGAAAGCCTGATCAAGACGAACAAGTACGTCACACAGGCCGTGGTGATCGGCGACAAGCGCAAGTTCCCTGTGGTGCTCGTCGTACCGAATTGGGAGCAGCTCGAGAAGTACGCGAAGAACAAGAACATCATCTGGACGCAGCGGTCGCAGCTGCTCGAAATGCCGACCATCCGTGCCAAGATGGACAAGGAAGTCATGGGCCAGCTGCACGGACTCGCGCGCTTCGAGATGCCGAAGAAAATCGCGTTACTCGAGCACGACTTCACCATCGAGCGCGGCGAGCTGACGCCAACGCTCAAGGTGAAACGGCGCGTGGTCGACAAGACGTACAAGTCGGTGATCGACGGACTGTACGCCGACGAACACGACGCCGCCTAGCTGGTCAGCCTCGACGCACGTGTAGTGCGATGAGGGGTGAGGCGAGCGCTTCGCGCTCGCCCACCCACACATGATCATCGCGCGCCAGCTCCTTGATGTCGGACGGCACAGCGACATCGGCCGCGCCGACAACCCTGCCCCTCTGCTTCACAACGCGAACAGTATTTGTCGCGCGTGCGTCGATGGCGATCGCGCGCGCAACGTTGTTG
>JBBQHJ010000003.1:0-66457 GCA_038323865.1 Gemmatimonadales bacterium | reverse complement strand
CGAAGAATCGTCGCGTGTCATTCCGAGCGACGTCGAGGAATCGTCGCGTGTCATTCCGAGCGACGTCGAGGAATCGTCGCGTGTCAGTCCGAGCGACGTCGAGGAATCGTCGCGTGTCAGTCCGAGCGACGTCGAGGAATCGTCGCGTGTCATTCCGAGCGACGTCGAGGAATCGTCGCGTGTCATTCCGAGCGAAGTCGAGGAATCTGCACCTATGGTCTTCACCACCTTCGACATCACCCACGCCACCATCCCTATGACGATGAGCAGCATCAACGCTCGTGCAGCACCGGCCGCACTTTCCAGCGTCAGCGCCGGCACCTCAACGTGATACCGCGAAAGTACCGTGCCACGATCGAGCATCCAATGCCACGCCGTATGCGCCACCATCGCACTTAGCAGAATGACCCCCGCTCGCTCCGCCATCACCCTTGTGAATAACAATGACAAAATCGAAATCGCCGCCGCAACAACAAGAAGCTGACCGATCTCCACTCCGACATTGAACGACAGCAGCGCCGCAAGCAGGTGCGATCCCGCAAACTGCATCGACTCCCGCAGCGCAAATGAGAACGCAAATCCGTGCACCAACCCAAACCCAAAGGCAAGCATCCAGCGATGCGACAGCGCAGCTCGGCGTGCCACCATGTTCTCGCACGCCATGTACACGATCGACACCGCGATCAAAACCTCGATGAGGGGCGGAAACCACAACGCGCTAGGCGCCAGACCAAACGACGACGCCATCAGCGTGATCGAGTGCGCCGCCGTGAACGACGTGATGATCCCGACCAACGGACGAATGCGCCGAATTGGAATGACGAGACAGATTACGAACAGCAGATGATCGAGCCCCGACATGATGTGCTCGAACCCAAGCTTCACGAATGACAGCGACGCCTGATACCAGCGCGGATCGAGCGTAATCAGCCCCGGATTTCCGTCGAACTCGAACACCCGCTCGCTCTCACCGGCTGGCAGAAAGTGCAGCACCGTCGTCGTCCGCAGTGCGAGCTGCGCAAGAGTCGGCTCAAACGAGAACCGCGCCGACGCCGACGTGATAGGCACCGCGAGCTCCACATCCAGCATCGCCTGCCGCCAGGGCAAGTCGGCGCTGTTCGTCAGAAGTACATCACTCGTGAGATGGGTGATCGCCGTCGCGTATCGCGAGAACGAGCGATCCGTCGGCAGCGAAAGACGCGTCCGCACCACCTTGGGCACCGGCAGCGCCGCACCATTCTCGAAAAACGCCAATTTCTGCGTCAGCCAGAGCCCGGCGGCATCGTCCAGCAGCGGCGCAGCGCGTTCGACGTCGAGCAAGCCAACGCCACGCTGCGGAAAGTTGATGTCGCGCATCGATTCCAGCGGCACACGAAGCAGCACGTGCAACGTGTTTCCGTCTGGCTTCACATACATGAACGCCACAATACGCGATGGAACGTCGTGCGCCTTCGCCAATACTGGCAACATCAACAACGCACCGAACAGCCACACACCTAGACGCCGGAGGGGCCTGAACCGTAGAATCACGCCTGCACCTTCATACGACCTTTGAATGCGGAGAGTCCATGTCCCGGCGTAATCTGCTCGTCCTCGCTGGCGCCGCCATATCCCTCGCGACACTCGGCGTCACCCAGGACAGGCTCCAAGCGGCAGGCCGCAATCAAAACGTCACCGCACCGAAGTTTGAGGTCGACCCCATGTGGCCCAAGCCGCTGCCCAACCACTGGGTACTTGGCTCCGTGATCGGTGTAGGCATCGACTCGAAGGACCACATCTTCATCATCCACCGCGGCGACTCCACGCTCAACCAGCGCACCGAAGTCGGCGCTGACGCCACGCCGCCATCTGGCGAATGCTGCCGGTCGGCGCCGCCGGTCATCGAGTTCGATCCTGAAGGCAGCGTGGTGCGCGCGTGGGGCGGTCCCTCCAAGGAATACACGTGGCCGAATTCCAACCACGGCGTGTCGGTCGACGACAAGGACAACGTCTGGATCGGCGGGAATGGTGTGGGCGACTCACATATGCTCGAGTTCACGCATGAGGGGAAGTTCATGCGCGAGATCGGTGAGGTCGGACAGAAGGTAGACAGCAAGAGCACCACGCATTTCGGTCGTGTCGCCAAGATTTCTTTCGACCCGAAGAACAAAGAGGCATTCATCGCCGACGGCTATGGCAATCATCGCGTCGCCGTCGTCGACATGGGTTCCGGTGGCATCAAGCGCTTTTGGGGCGCGTATGGCAACGTCCCCAGCGATTCGAATCCCGGCCGCTACAACCCCGACGCACCGATCGCGCAGCAGTTCCGCACACCGGTGCACTGCGCCGAGCCGTCGAATGATGGCTTGGTGTATGTGTGCGATCGGCCCAATGATCGCATCCAGGTCTTCAAGAAAGACGGCGCGTTCGTGAAGGAGATGCGCATTGCTCCGCGCACCCTTGGCGATGGCTCGGTGTGGGATATCGCGTTCTCTCGCGACCCACAGCAGAAATACATTTTCCTCGCCGACGGCAAGAACGAGCGCATCTACGTGATGCTGCGTGAATCGCTCGAGATTGTCACCGCCTTCGGCGACGGCGGCCGCCAGCCTGGCCAGTTCTTCGCCGTGCACAGCATTGCGTCCGACTCAAAAGGCAATCTTTACACGACGGAAACCTACGAGGGCAAACGAGTACAGAAATTCGTTTACAAGGGTCTGCAATCAGTGCCCCCGATGCAGGGCGTTCCGTGGCCTAAGAAGTGATGATGCCCTCCTGAGCGGAGCGAGGGACCTGCTTTCTTTCCGCCCCTTACGAAAGTCCCACAATCGCCCCATTCGCCGAGATCGACATTCCCTCCGCCGCGGGAACCTTCGGCAGCCCCGGCATCGTCATGATGTCCCCCGTCTTCGCGACGACGAACCCCGCCCCCGCCGAGCCATATACTTCATTGATGGTGATTCGGAACCCCGTGGGTTTACCCAATCGAGAAGGATCGTCCGTCAGCGAGTACTGCGTCTTCGCCATGCACACCGGCGTGTTCGCCATGCCAATCGACGTCAGATACTCGATCGCCTTATCCGCCGTCGGCGAATAGTCCACACCATCGCCGCCATACACGCGCTGCACGATGGTCAGAATCTTCTCCTTGATCGGCAGATTCACATCGTAGATCGGCGCATAGCGCGACGTCGGCCGCAACGTTCCGCCATCCGGCGACACCGCCCCCTTGTTCCCGTCGAGCAACGCCATCGTCTCACGCGCGAGCTCTTCACCACCCGCGCCACCGTGCGCCCACACCTCCGTGAGCACCACCTTCACGCCAAGCGTCGACGCATGATCCATCACCATCTTTAGCTCCGCATCCGTGTCCGACAGAATGCGATTCAGTGCAACAACCACCGGCACACCGAACTGCTGCACGTTCTTTACGTGATGATCGAGATGCGGTAACCCCCGCTCGAGCGCGGCGAGATCCTCCTTCACCAGCGACGCCTTGTCTAACCCGCCCTGCATCTTCAGCGAGCGGATCGTCGCAACGAGAACTGCTGCCTCTGGATTCAGTCCGCCCATGCGGCACTTGATATCGAAGAACTTCTCCGCGCCAAGATCTGAACCGAATCCCGCTTCAGTGACGACGACATCGCCCAGTGCGAGCGCCGACTTCGTCGCAATGATCGAGTTTGTTCCGGTCGCGATGTTGCCGAACGGACCGGCGTGCACGAAGCACGGCCCACCCTCGAGTGTCTGAACGAGATTCGGCCGAATCGCATCCTTGAGCAGCATCGTCATTGCGCCATGCGCCTTGAGGTCGCGCGCATGCACCGGTGCCTTCGCTTTACCCGCCGTCGCACCAACGATGATGTTGCCGAGCCGCTGCTCGAGATCCGCGCGACTCGCCGCCAGTGCGACAATCGCCATGATCTCACTCGCCGGAATGATGACGAATCGCTCCTCACGCACGATGCCATCCATCGCGCCACCCAGCCCGATGATGACTTTACGCAGCGCGCGATCGTTCATATCGATCGTCCGCGGCCACGTGATACGGCGTGGGTCGAGATGCAGCTCGTTGCCCTGCTGCAGATGATTGTCCATCATCGCGCTCAGCAGCGCATGCGCGCTCGCGATGGCGTGGAAGTCGCCCGTGAAATGGAGGTTGATGTCCTCCATCGGAATCACCTGCGAATATCCGCCGCCCGCCGCACCGCCCTTCACACCGAACACCGGCCCCAAACTCGGCTCGCGAATACACAGTACCGCATTGATGCCTATACGCCGCATCGCTTGCGCGAGACCAACGCTGACGGTGCTCTTCCCCTCGCCTGCTGGCGTCGGACTGATTGCCGTGACCAACACCAGGCGTCCACGTGACGGACGCTCCGAGAGCTCGAGCGAGACCTTCGCCTTGTATTTGCCGTAAAGATCGAGGTCGTCTGCGCCAAGCCCGATGTCAGCGGCCACGTCGACGATGGGCCGCGGATGCGCCGCTTGTGCAATCTCGATGTCAGACAGGAATGGTGATTTCATTGGTTGTGTTGAGCCTTTGATGTTGCGACTGTCCGACCGTCAGACTGGCCGACCGTTCGACTGTTTGTTCTGTACGTACTGCCAACCAAACCGGCCCTTGATACACAGATTGCCACGCGTGATCGCGTTATCGAGCGGCGACGTGGCCTTGATGATCATCTCATCCTGCACATGCAACGTGAGTGTGCATCCAACACCACAGTACGGGCAGATCGTATCCGTCGTTGTCTGACGTGATTCGTCGTACGTTCCGGCCGCGCGCATATCGAACTCGCTCTTGGCCATCAACGCGCCCGTTGGACAAACGGCAATGCAGTTGCCGCAATAGACGCACGCACTGTCGGGCAACGCTACGGCAAACTCCGTCGAGATGCGCGCATCGAATCCCCGCCCGGCAACAGCTATGGCAAATGTGTTCTGGTGATCAGGCCCGCACGCCTCGACGCACTTGTAACACAACACGCACTTGGCGTAGTCGCGCACATAGAGATCGTTGTCGACCTTCACCGGTTGCGCCACCGTCGCTGCATACGCGGGATCCGGCGCGTGGTGATGCCCTGGTAACGCGGCATCACGCTCACCTGCCGCGCGCGCAGGCTCTGGTGGGCCAAAGCGCTCCGGCTTGCAGTCGTACTCCGCGAGCATCTCCGGCATTCCCGGTGTCGTCGACAAGTCCACCGACGATGCCAGCAACTCCAGAACCATCTTGCGAGCGTGATCGACGCGCCCCGACCGAGTCTTCACCACCATGCCCGCCTCGACAACACGCGAACAGCTCGGCACCAACACCCGCGCTCCCTCCACCTCCACCACGCACACTCGACACACATTCACCGGGCGCAACGTCTCGAGATAGCACAGCGTCGGGATGTCGAGACCAATCGTCGCGCACGCACCGAGAATCGTTGTGCCTTCGGGCACTGAGGCCGCACGTCCATCGATCGTGAGATCGACCATCGCCTTCGGCGCGCGCGATGGCCGCTCGAGCTGCACGACCTGTTGTCGTCCTGTGCGAAGCGACGGACCCGCCCTTCCGCTACTCGCTTCCGTCATACAGCCTCAATCGCTTCATCGCTGATTCCACCGCCGAATACGCCGTCTGCCCAAGCCCGCAGATTGAACCGTCCTTCATTCCCTGGCCTATCTCCTCGAGCAACGCGAGCTCCGCAGGAACGCCACCGAGCGTTCGCCCACTCGCAATTCGGTGCAGCGATTCCTCCTGTCGCACTGTTCCAACACGACATGGCACACACTGCCCGCACGATTCATCTCTGAAAAACGCCGCGATACGACGTACGATGTCGTGCATGTCCGCTGAGGCGTCGAATGCCATCACGACACCCGAACCCAGTGTGACGCCCGCCGCGCGTGTGTCTTCCATTGTGAGACGCAAGTCGATTTCGTCGGCACGAATAAAGTTGCCGGCCGCCCCACCCAGCAGCACCGCCTGCAGATCATTCGGCACACCACCAGCGAGTTCAAACAGCGCACGCAAGGAAGTACCGCACGCAACTTCGTAGACACCGGGCCGAGCTACTGCCCCGGAGAGACAAAACAATCTCGTTCCTGTCGACGCCGGTGTTCCAATCGTCGCGTAGTGCGCGCCGCCATCGAGCACGATTGGCAACACGTTCACCAGCGTCTCGACGTTGTTCACGACCGTCGGCTTCCCGAACACTCCGTACTGCGCCGGAAACGGCGGCTTGTTCCTCGGCTCGCCACGCTTTCCTTCTATCGATTCGAAGATCGCTGTTTCTTCACCGCAGATATATGCGCCCGCGCCACGACGGATCTCCACATCGAATGAGTCAAGAACACCCGCAGCGCGTGACTGCTCGACCGCACTCGACAATCTCGCAAACGCCAGCGGATACTCGGCGCGAAGATAGATGAATCCCTTTTCGCACCCCGTTGCAAAGGCGGCAATCGCCATCGACTCAATCACCGCGAACGGATCATGCGTCATCAGCAAGCGATCCTTGAACGTGCCTGGTTCCGATTCATCGGCGTTGCAGACGAGATAGTGCGGCGTGTTCTTCTGCGAACGCACACTTTCCCATTTGCGTCCCGTCGGAAACGCAGCGCCGCCGCGCCCAACGAGCTTTGCTTCATTCACTTCGGAGATGATTCGCTCAGCGCCCATCTCGCGCGCTTTCGCCAATGCGCTGAATCCGCCTGCGGCGCGATAGGCATCGAGCGATGTCGGATTAACCGTGCCTACGCGTTTGAGCAGCGTGAGCGATGCTGAACCAAACTGCGGAAGCGGCGGCTCCTCCGCGCTGTCGCCCTGAGGCGCAGCCGAAGGGCCTGCTTTTGTCATTCCGAGCGCAGTCGAGGAATCTGCACCTCTGGCTTTTGCACGCCCCTCCAACAAACTCCGCAAACCGTCAACTGTGGCGCCACCGATCGCGTACTCAATGGCCGGCGCACCGGCGGAAATCATCAACGCAGCCGGCGCCATGTCGCACATGCCTAGACACGGGGAATGCATCCACGTGGTCGCGTCAGCATCGACGATCACGTGATCACCTGATGGTTCATGCGCTAGCGCCGCCTGCATCTGATTCAATCCGCCAACAATCTTCAGCGCACCACGCACCCGACACGCAATGTCGTCGCACACGTGCAGCACGCGGCGCGGACGCGGTGTCGTCCCCAGCAACGCATAGAACGTCGCAACACCCCACGCATCAGCGGGCGGAACGTTTAATCGGTTGCAGACATAGCCGAGCGCACCTTCACTGATCCACCCAACGCGCGCCTGCACCGCTTCAAGCGCCGGCAACAAATCCGGCCGCCCGAGCCCCGACGAACCAACGCTGAACGCGACGTGTGAATCTTCAGCAGAACGCTCACCGCCCTGCCACCCCGACGGCGGCGCGCCGAGCAACGCGTCTACCGCAGCTCGTTCCTCGTCAGTCGGCTCTGCAACAACAGGCTTTATGTCCATGACCGCGGTTCAGTCCGACGCCATCGACTGTTGCAGAACAGTCTCAACGCGCACAGCACACGCCTTGAACTCTGCCGTTCCCGATCTCGGATCTGCAACGTCGATTGTCAACACGTTCGTATTCACCTCATCCGGGAAATGGAGCGTCATGAACACCAGCCCGCGCCGCAATCCGTCATCAACGTGCACCGGCGCAATCAACGTCCCGCGTCGCGACGAAACACGCACCGACGATCCTTCAACGAGACCGAGCGCCGCCGCATCCTCCGGCGACACGTCCAGTGATTCGCCCCGATGCAACGCGGACTCGTAGCCACCCGTCATCACGCCGGTATTGTACGACTCGAGGCGTCGTCCCGTTGTCAGCAGGAACGGATACTCCGCGTCCGGCATCTCTACCGGCGGCGAGTGATGGACTACCGAGAGCGGTGCCGCCAATCCCTCGCGCGGCACCTTCTGCAAGCGGCCGTGAAGAAATGTCGACCCGGGATGCGACTCATCAGGACACGGCCACTGAATGCCGCCAAGCGCCTCGAGTCGAGCGTAGCTCATGCCCCCAGCAAACTCCGGCGCCACGACCCGAAACTCGTCCCACACCTCCTCGGCCGACGGCGTATGCCAGTCATGTCCCATGCGGCGTGCCAGCTCCGAAATGATCCACAGCTCGTCGCGCGCGCCCTCCGGTGGATTGACCGCCTTCCGGCACCGCTGCACGCGACGCTCACTGTTCGTCACTGTGCCTTCCGCCTCGCACCACGATGCGCCTGCCGGCAGCACGACATGCGCCAGCTGCGCCGTCTTCGTCAGAAAGATTTCTTGCACCACCAGGTGATCGAGTCCCGCGAGCACGTGCTCCACATGGTTTGCGTCTGCAGCGGACTGCGCCGGATTCTCTCCAATACAGAAGAGCGACGTCATCTCACCGCGTCCCATCGCCTGCAACATCTCGGTGAGATTCCATCCGTGCTTCGGCTGAATCTTGACGCCCCAGTGTTGCTCGAATCGCTCACGCACCGGCGCATCGAGGATCTCCTGAAAACCGGGAAGACGATTTGGAATCGCGCCCATATCACCGCCGCCCTGCACGTTGTTCTGTCCGCGCAACGGATTGCAGCCCGATCCCCACTTGCCCACATGCCCCGTAAGCAGGCAGAGATTGATCAGTGACAACACGTTGTCGACCGCGTTGTGATGCTCAGTGATGCCAAGCGTCCAGCACACCATCGCCTTCTTTGCTGTCGCGAATGCGTGCGCTGCCTCGCGAATCACCTCCGCAGGAACGCCCGTGAGCTGCTCGCCGCGTTCAAGCGTGTATGACTCGACGTTCGCTTTGTATTCGCGAAATCCCACCGTCGCGTTGTCCACGAACGCTGTATCAACGAGACCCGCAGCTATGATCTCGCGTCCCATTGTGTTCGATAACGCGACATCGGACCCGACATTCAACCCAAGCCACACATCCGCCCACTGCGCTGAACTGGTGCGCCGAGGGTCCATGACATATAGTCGCGTTCCGCTATTAATTCCCTTCAGGAGATGATGAAACCAGATCGGATGCGCTTCACGCGCGTTCGATCCCCACAGGAACACCACATCGGTGTCCTCGACCTCTTCATAGGAACTGGTGCCGCCACCGGCACCAAACACTGTCGCCAGACCGACGACGCTAGGTGCGTGTCAAGTTCGGTTACAGCTATCGATGTTGTTCGTGCCGAACACCACACGCGATAGCTTCTGCGCCAGAAAGTTCACTTCGTTCGTGGACTTCGAGCACGAGAAGGTACCTATGGAATTCGGGCCGCGCGCCTCGAGATTCCGGCGAAACCCCTCAGCCGCCCGGTCGAGCGCCTCGTCCCACGTCGCGGGACGGAGAACGCCGTTCTCACGCACCAGGGGTTGCGTCAGGCGATCGTAGGCCGGAGCCGCGTTCCGGCGGCGGCGAACACGTGGAGCAGTCATGATTTTCTTCCGGTAAAGGCTTCACACTGAGAATGGCTCTACGACCACGCCCCAGCAAGCAGAACAATACGAGACGGAACGTCGCGGACGCCGCGCTGAAACGCCGTTCAGTGCACATTTACCGTACTCGTTCGCAGCACCGTCTTGATCGTGAATTCAATCGTCTGCCCTCGGCTCGCCAGGATCGGCCCCGTCGACGCACGACCATTTCCACCGAATGGGGCTCCAACGATTCGCGTGTCCGACGCCTGGAAGAACGACTGGTCGATTGAAAACCCTTTCGTCGCCAGCCCAGACACGGACCCCACACGCGTCGCCACACCGTTCGCCACGGCGTAGATGTCCATTTCGCTGATGGACTCGTTCTTCACTATGAGATGGACCTTGCTGTCAGCGGCCATGTCTTCGTCGAACGACGTACCACTGCGGCACGCCTGCGAGGTGGTGATGAGTGTAAGTGCAACAAGTGCCAGTCGGAGCGTTTTCATCTGCTGTTTCGATTTGAGATGACAGGGACGAGCCTCTCACGCAGTCACAGTGCCAGTTGCGCGCTACGCACGTGGTCGTCACTGCCATGTGACGAAGTGGTCACTCCCCCCTCGCGTTTGTACACTCGCCGCCGCGCTTTGCTTCCTGGCGCACGGTGGCCTCGTGTACGCACAGACCCCGCAGCAGCCTCGCGTGGAGCTGCCATCACCGCAGCTTCCAACCGTGCTGCGCGGCAAGGAAACGCGCGACTCCATCTACCACGTCATGACCGCGAGCCGCATCACCGAGCTCGAGGCACGACTGCTGGAGGAACGCCGGAACCGCGACGCCGAGCACGATGCGCGTCAGCAAGCCGAGCAGGACCTGCGCAACGACAAGCGCTCCAACCAGCGCAACCTCGCCATCGCCGCCGCGCTGCTCGCCATCCTTGTCGGTGTGTTCCTCTATTGGAAGCGCACGGAAGAAACACGCTCCGCACGCCAGTGGGGCATCACCGATCCGCTCACTGGCGCGAAGAACCGGCGCTATCTCGAGCAGACCATCGTCGCCGATATGGCCGTCTGCTCGCGTCGTCATACGCGAGCCGCGAGTCGCGGTGAACGCGCCGAAGATTCTGATCTCGTCTTCATGTTGTTTGATCTCGATCACTTCAAGGAAGTCAACGATCAACACGGACACATGGTCGGCGACGAAGTGCTGAAGCAAGTCGTCAAGGCACTCGAAGAGGTATGTCGCCAGTCCGATGTCGTCTGCCGCTGGGGCGGTGAAGAATTTCTCGTTGTCGGTCGCTTTACCGACCGCGCCCTCGCGCCCGCACACGCCGAGCGAATCCGTCGTCGCATTGAAACATGTGCGATTCAAGTCGAGGGTCGCGCGCCGCTGCATATCACGTGTTCGGTCGGCTATGCCTCGTACCCCTTTCGCGTCGGCGAAGCGGGCAACGAGTCGTGGCATCACACCATCTCGCTCGCGGACCAGGCCACGTACGTCGCCAAGCGGAACGGACGCAATTGCACGGCGGGTCTCATCGCGGGGCCGCAGGCCACGTCAATTGGCACGGCTGCTGTCTCGCCGGACATGGTGAAATTGTGGGTCGCTCAGGAAGCGCTCATCCTCGAGCAGAACGCCGGACGCGATTCGAAACTGGCATCGAGGTAGTTCGCTGCTAGTTTGGTGGCGTGACGAAACTCCTCTCCTGCGCCGCGCTTCTCTCGTTCCTGGCCATCAGCGCCGCCACCGCGCAACACGCCAGCACAACACCGCCGCCTATCGCGCGTGAGTTCCGTGGTGCGTGGGTCGCCAGTGTCGCCAACATCGACTGGCCATCAAAGCCCGCACTGTCGTCATGGCAACAGCAGTCGGAGCTGATCGCCATTCTCGATCGCGCCGTTGAGCTCAACCTCAACGCGATTCTCTTGCAGGTCCGCCCCGCCGCGGACGCCTTGTACGACTCACCGTTCGAGCCGTGGTCCGAGTTCCTCACCGGACGCGAAGGCCGCGCGCCTGAACCGTACTACGACCCACTCACATTCGCTGTCAACGAAGCACACAAGCGCGGACTCGAGCTGCACGCGTGGTTCAATCCGTATCGCGCCAGGCACCCCAGCTCCAAGTCCGTGCACGCGTCCAACGCCATCAGCCTTGCACACCCGGAGCTCGTCCGTACATACGGCCACTACGAGTGGATGGACCCGGGCGAGCCGAAGGTCATCGCGCAAACGCTCCGCGTCATGCTCGATGTCGTGAAGCGCTACGACGTCGACGGCATCCACATCGACGACTACTTCTACCCCTATCCAGAAAACGGCAGCGACAATCAGCCGATTCCATTCCCCGATACTGCGTCGTACGCCGCCTACCAGAAGCGCGGCGGCAAGCTCGGTCGCGACGACTGGCGACGCCATAGCGTCGACACGCTCATTCAGCAGATCTACGTTCGCACCAAGGCCATCAAGCCATGGGTGAAGGTTGGCGTCAGTCCATTCGGCATCTGGCGCCCGGGATTTCCGGAATCAATCAAGGGCTTTGATTCGTACGACAAGCTGTACGGCGACTCCCGCAAATGGCTCCGCGAAGGTTGGATCGATTACTTCACGCCGCAGCTCTATTGGCCCATCGGACAAATCCCGCAGAGCTATCCGGTCCTCCTCGACTGGTGGCTCAGCGAGAATGCTCACGGCCGGCACATCTGGCCCGGACACAACGACAGTCGCGCGGCAACCGGTGGAACCAACTGGGCGCCGGATGAGCTCAACAATCAGATTCGGGCAACGCGCGCATCGAAAGCCACGGGCGACATCCACTTCAGCATGCGCACGCTCATGCCCTTTGGCGGCGCTCGGCGCGATTCCGTGCTCGTTGGCGTGGCAACGCAGCCTCCGCGCGAAGCGGCAGCCGCGGCGCTATCTCAGCGACTGTACACCGAGCTCTATTCCACCCCGGCTCTCATTCCCGCCTCACCGTGGCTCTCGAAGAAACGCCCCGTAACACCGAAGGCCTCGCTCGCACCCGATTCATCAACGGGCGAGTGCATGCTTCACGTTTCCGGTGCGAAGGCCGCAAGGTGGCTCGCCGTCCAGGTGAATTCAGGCGGCGAGTGGAAAACACAGATTCTTCCCGCCGCACAAAGCCAGCTCATAGTCGCGCCCTCGTGCAACGACACGCTGCATGCGCGTGTCACGGCGGTCGATCGTTTCGGAACGGAAAGTGATCCTGTCACTCCTGCTGTGCGCACAACTCGCCGTCGCGACTGATTCCATATACTCCTCCTCGGCGGTGCGTGCGCTCGTCGCACGTGCCGCCACAGAGAATCACGCACCACCGCCGTCATTCAGCGCATACAAGGCGCACGTCGAATCTGAGCTCTCGCTGATGATTCGCGACACTCTCGGTCGCGAGAACGCCGCACAGATCGAGCAGTTCGCATCCCAGGCAAGCTGGGTGCGCGGCGCTGACTACGAAGTGCATGTCGTCGGCTATCGCTCTCAGGGCGTCGGCGTTCCGTATTCGGCACTGTCGTTCATCACGGGATGGACGGTCCCATCGCTCTACGGTGAACGCCTGCGCTTGGGCGTCATTGGTCCCGCCTCCGCCGACTCGCAACCACGCGGAGGAGATCCCGTCATTGCCGTGCATCCATTCGCCGCCGACCGAGAGCGCTACTATCGCTTCAGTGGTGGTGACACGGTCGGTGTTCTCCACACCGTACGTCGAACAATCACGATCGTTCGCATTCACGTTGAATCACGTCTTCCTGATAGCGCGCGAGTTGCTGCCTTCGATGGCGACATTCAACTCGACGCCGAGCGTGGTCAGATCGTGCGCATGCGCGGACAGTTCGTGGTGCACAATGCCGATCTAAAGCGGTCACTCGCCGCTCGCGTGGCCGGTGTCGTCGGCATCGCCTACAGCGATTTCGTGAACGCCGAAATCGATGGCCGCTATTGGCTGCCTGCGTCGCAACGTACGGAATTCCAAGCCTCCGTCTCATTGCTCGGACGTACACGCGCCGTGATGCGAGTGCTCTCTGAATTCTCGGACTTCGAGGTCACCGACAGCAGCCTGCCTGTCGCAGATCAACATCGAATTGCGCATGTCACCACCTGGGCGCCGACCGACAGCATCGCACAGTTCAATGCGTGGCGCAGTTCACTCGGCACAATCACATCGAGCGCTTCCGCCGGCGACTTCGACGACATCGCACCTGACATCTGGCGTCCCACCGGCGCACCTCGCTTCGACTTTAGTCCCGCGCAGACCGGTCACCTGGTTGGCTTTGACCGGATCGGTGGGCTTTTCACTGGCTTGGAAGGCACGCTCCACCTGCGCGACGCAGCGCCCGGTGTCACCCTCGGCGCCAATGCCGGCTGGGCGTGGACGGAGCGCGTCGTGCGCGGTGGTGCGTACGTCTCGCGTCAGCGAAATGGCTGGGGATTCACACTCGCTGGGGAGCGACGTCTCGTCACCACCAATGATTTTCTCCGCCCGCTGGAGCCATCGAGTGGTGGACTCGGGGCGTTCCTTGGTTCAGTCGACGATTTCGACTACGTCGAGCGCCGCCGAGCTTTCGTGTCGGCCACTCGCTTCTCTGGAGCGAGCGAGGGTCTCGTCACACTCCAGCTCGGCCTCGGGCGTGATGAGAATGAGGTCGCACGGCTCACACGCGGCATCATCGGAAGCACCCCCTTTCGCGCCAATCGCTCGGCGGAAAGCGGGAGCTATCGCGTGGCGGCGCTCATGGGCGAGTGGCACCCCAGCGTTTCCGGTGATTTCGTGCACCCAGGCGTCGGCGGGCGCCTCCTCCTTGAGGCAGCGGAGGGCCAACTCGCGTGGCGGCGGGCCGAAGCGTCGGTAAGTGCCCGGCAATATGTTGGGCCGATCACGGTAGCTTTTCACGCCGATGGTGGTACCGTTGGTGGCGCGCAAATTCCCCCGCAATATCTCTACGAGCTCGGCGGAACTGGCTCGCTGTTCGGATACCACTACAAGCAGTTCGTTGGAAATCGTGCCGCGTTGTTTCGCAGCTATGCCAGTTACACGCTTCCACTGTGGCGAACACCGCGGCATGTGTTCAGAAATTTCTATGTTCCCGGTCTCGCACCGGGTGTTGCAATAGGTGTCACCGGCGGCTGGAGTGAGTTGACGTCAAGCGCCGCAGTGAATGCGGCCGCAGCGCTCAATGCCCTACCACGTCCGCTGCAAACGAATGGCGTCCGCGGAACTGTTGGTGGCGGACTAACTTTGTTCGGAGGTAATCTTCACCTGGGTGTCGCTCGTGCGGTGGATCGCGCTGCACCCTGGAAGTTCGCCGTTGGGCTCGGTCAGGAGTTCTAGCCGTGGGCCCGTTGCATCCACCGCATGTTCTTTGCTTACGACCCCTGCATGCTTAGAAAGAGACGAAACGAAGATCCGGCCTACCTGCAGCTCATGCGCGAGGCCAAGGAACAATTCGACGCCGAGATGGCCCGGGCAGCGATGAAGCGTAAGGGCCGTCCCCCCAAGGTGGCCGCGAAAGTCGCGGTGGCCGACGAGGACGACGACCTTGATCATCACGATGAAAACGCCGAGGAAATCGTCGACGTTGTCATTCCTCCACCACCTCCGCCAAAGCCGGCTCCTCCAAAGCCGGAACCCAAGCCGGAGAGCAAACCGGTAGCGAAGGTGGCTGCGAAGCCAGCGGCGAAACCAGCGCCAAAGCCCGCGGCAAAGAAGGCAGCCGCCAAGAAAGCTCCGGCGAAAAAGGCAGCCAAGAAGCGCTAGTCAAAGGGTCGATTCGCAACCGCGGATCGGCCCTTTTTCGCTAGCGGATTGGTGGGGCCTCTGCCCATGAATGCATGCCTGCATGTTTGCTCCTGACTGGCTAAGTTCAATCAGGACATATAGATAGGGGAGCACACAGTCCTGCCTTTAAG
Source organism: Gemmatimonadales bacterium (assembly GCA_038323865.1). Taxonomy (GTDB): domain Bacteria; phylum Gemmatimonadota; class Gemmatimonadetes; order Gemmatimonadales; family Gemmatimonadaceae; genus AG11. The sequence continues at coordinate 51,139 of JBBQHJ010000003.1, read as the reverse complement.
CAGCCGATCGTGAGGCTCCGGTCGCGAGTGGTGTTTCCTGCTCTCGCGGTCACAATGGGTCTTTCCACGCTCGTAGCCGGAATCGACCATACAAGGTTCTTAGCTTCGCATTCCAGCAGCCTGAGCTCCGCATCCAGCGAACTCGACAGTACTTCCGCGGCACGTGATACCGGCTCGGTCGCCGTCGTCAACCAGAAGCTCGACGCGCGTGACATGGCTCGCGAGCTCATCTTCCTCGCGATGATCGAATCGAACTTCAATCCGTCCGCGAAGTCGAAGGTCGGCGCCGTTGGGATGTGGCAGTTCATGAGCAGCACGGCGCGCTCGTTTGGCCTGCGCGTGAAAGGACGCACCAATGAACGAAAGGATCCCGTCGAAGCAACAGAGGCGGCACTCACATACCTCACGCAACTGCACGATCGCTTCGGCTCCTGGTATCTCGCCGCGGCCGCGTACAACTCCGGCGCAGGCACGGTTTCCAAGGCACTTCGCAAGGTGACCGGTAAGACGACAGGAACCGACGAAGGTTTTTTCCGAATTCTCTCTTTACTTCCACGAGAGACGCAGGACTACGCTCCGAAACTCATCGCCGCCGCTAAGGTCGGTAGCGATCCGCAGCATTACGGCTTCACCGATTAGTGAAACGCAGATGTCCTCCCGGTGTATCAGACACCAGGAGGACATTTGCCATGAGCCACTCTTCTTGTCGTTCCGAGCATCAGCGCGGAATCGGTATTTCCCGCTCGCTCCGCGCTGCAGCCCTCGCACTCGGCATCAGCACTCTTTCTGCATCGGCCGCATTTGCCATGCAGGGACCGCCTACGCCCGACGTGACGGAGGCCGATGTCACTGCGTCCAACGCCAAGGTGAAGGACGCGTACGGTGCGCTCGTCGCCATGTGGAGCAGGAGCTTCGAGCTGGCCGGCCAGCACTTTTCCGCACCGGCAATTCTGCGCTATCGCGGTAGCATCATGACAGCATGTGGCGCCATGCCCGCCAACAACGCGCTCTACTGTCCACAGCGCAACGCCATCTACTTCGACGACATCTTCGTCGCCAAACAAGCTAAAGCCGCCGCGCAGTCGCTCGGCACTGATGGCGATATGGCTGCTGTCGGCATCATTGCGCACGAGATGGGACACGCCGCTGCCATGCAGCTTGGCGCTACGTCGAATATTCCCTACGAGAACGAGGCCATCGCGGATTGTTTTGCCGGCGTGTTCGCGCAGGTCTCCGAGAAAGATGGCTCACTCGAGAAGGGCGATCTCGACGAAGCATTCTTCGGTCTCGCCGCGGCAGGTGATCCCACACCACAATTCACCGGCAACCGTCGCATCGATCGCATGATCGCTATGCGCGCACAGTATCTCGGTCACGGTACACGCGAGCAGCGCCTCGAGAACTTCACACAGGGCTACAAGGGCGGCGCGCGCGCCTGCTTGTCATCCTGAAGGCTGTCATCCTGAGCGGAGCGAGGGATCTGCTGGCGTTGTCGTCCTGAGCGGAGCGAGGGACACCGTACCTCCGCTTTTACCGAATCCGCTCCATCGCTCCCCCGATTATGGCATCAAGCTGGAACGTCCCAAACCTACGCGCGGTGCCTGCGCTTCCAGCAACCGCGCGCTCATTGCCAACACCATAAATAACCAGCAGCTGCAACGACTCATGCCATTACGCCGCGATCTGTGCGGTGCAGTTCGGGCAGCGCGATGCCTTGAGTGGAATGGACAGCGTGCATTGTGGGCAGGGCTTGGTGTCTGGCGTGGCCGGAGCGGGCTTGGCGTACATCTTGTTCACCATCTTGATGAGCATGAAGATGGCCGCCGCGACGATGAGAAAGGTGAGAATGGTGCCGAGGAACGAGCCGTAGTTGAGCGTCACCGCGCCGGCATCTTTCGCTGCGGCAAGCGTCGCGTACGGCGCCGGCGCCTTCGCGCCGTCTTTTAGAAGCACATAGTGACTATTAAAGTCGGTGCCGCCCGTCAGGAGGCCGATCGGCGGCATGATGACATCATCCACAAGCGACTTGACTACGTTGCCGAACGCTGCGCCGATGATCACGCCGACGGCTAGGTCCATCACGTTGCCACGCAGTACAAACGCCTTGAAATCAGAAAACATGCGGTCCTCTTTGGTTCAGGTGAGGAACTCGTGTAGCAGCGAGTGGAAGTGGTGCACCCCATTCCCGCGCGCGGCCGAATAACGGCCACGATCGTAGATCCGCGAGCGAAGATTTCGCTGGACAATCTCGCAGATCTTGATGTCTTCCGCCCGAATCTCTGCATGCCATCAACTTCGTCCAGTCCGCATCCGCTTCGAGATCACTCGGTGGTGTTGACGCGTACCAGTCGAAGATCACTCGACACCGGTCGTGTGCTTGCGGAACAACGAGGTTCGTCTGCATCTGCCCGAGGTAGATGTTGAGCATCATGTTCGGAAAGAGCCAGACGTAGAGCGCTTCGGGCACGGCGGTCTTCGCGGGATCATACCTCCTGGTCTCGGCATTGCCTCCATGCATTGCTCGTAACGGGTTGCATGCGAGGTCCCACGACTTCGTCGTGACGAACTGCATCGCCTCGCCGTGGAATGGCGCAACGCGCTGCGGGATGTCTTCGAGCACCTCGTTTAGCGGCGGCGCTTTACCGTCGAGATTCGCGAAAACCAACCTCCCGCGCGCGGATCCGCGTACCGTCGAGACCATTGGCCCATCCGTGATCGCGACACTGCAATGTGTTGCGCTTGCCACAGCCCTGTGCGACCGGCCCGGCGCGATGCAGACAGACGTTTTAGAAGCCGCGCAACTGCTCGCCATCGCGCAACACCACAATTGCATTCGGGCCCACCTAAGCGGTGAAGAACTGGCCGTGTTCGCGAACCTGCTCTACCTCGATGTTCGGTTCGAAAAAGAAAACGAGAGGCATGCGTCGTCAGCAGGTAGGATGTGTTATTCTAGCACGGAGTGAGACGGACGATAGGAGGTACCATGATTCGCGCAGCGTTCGCGGCGGCGGTCCTCGCAGGAACGCTTGCGGCGGCAATTCTGCTCGCACAGCGTGCTCCGCTCGAATACCACAACATCACGTACGCCAGCACGAATGACGTTCCATCGCTACTCGATGTCTATCAGCAGCCCGACACCTCAACCGCGGCGCCCGTCCTGGTCTATTTCCACGGGGGTTCGTGGACCGACGGCGATCGGCCCAAGACAGCGAGCTCCTTCCGCGAGTTTCTAGCGCTGGGATTCTCCGTGTTGTCGGTCGACTACCGCCTGGCCGCCGCCGCGCGCGCTCCCGGCGCCGTGCAGGACGCCCGCTGCGCGATGGCATGGCTGAAAGCCAATGCACGAAAGTATCATTTTGATACTAAACGGGTGGTCGCGTACGGAACGTCGGCCGGTGGTCAACTCGCACTCATGACTGCCCTGTTGCCTGCGCACTCCGATATCGATTCGCCGTCTTGCTCCGACATCCCATCCATCGCCGCCGTCATCGACTACTACGGTCCCGCCGATGTCAACGACTTCGCGAGCAAGAGCGCAAAGACAAAAACATGGCTCGGCGATTCCATCCCCCAGGCAGAAATGGGAAAGCGGATGTCGCCGATGTCCTATGTGCGGTCAGGACTTCCCCCGATCTTCATTGTTCACGGCGACGCCGACCCCACTGTGCCGTACGCGCAATCCGTCGCATTCGAAGCGGCGCTGCGCCGAGTCGGCGTTCCAGTTGCACTCCACACAGTTCCCGGTGGGCTACATGGCAAGTTTCCGGATGAACAAAAGAGGATCGCGATGACGCGCCTAGAAGCGTTTCTTGTCGATCAGCACATCATCACTCGGCCCAGCAAGTAACAGATAGTGCCCGATCTCCATTCAGTCGTGCTGTTCCTCCTTGCCGGACTCGCGCTCAACATCACGCCGGGCCCGGACATGTTGTACGTGGCCACACGCGGTGCGAGCGAGGGACGTTCAGCTGGCATCGCGTCGGCACTGGGTATCGGCGCAGGAACGCTCGTGCACATTGCCCTCGTCGCCGGCGGGCTCGCTGCGTTACTCACGGCCGTTCCCGTGGCGTACACTGCCATCCGCATTACCGGTGCCCTCTATCTCATCTACCTCGGCGTGCGCGCGCTCCTGTCAAAGGAAGCCTCGTCACCCGGCGCACTAGAACCAGCGTCCATTTGGGTGATCTTTCGACAGGGCGTCATCATCAATGTGCTCAACCCGAAGGTGGCGTTCTTCTTTCTCGCATTCCTTCCGCAGTTCGTCGTTCCGCTCGCAGCAACACTGCGCTCCAGGTCGTGTTTCTCGGCCTCGTGTTCGATACCACCGGAACAATCGTGAACTTGCTCGTTGCCTACTTTAGTAACTCGGCCGCCAAACGCCTGCGCCGCCCTGGTCGCGCGACCACGGTCATGCATCGCGTCACCGGTGGGGTATTCGTCGCACTCGGCCTTCGTCTCGCGTGGTCTACATGATGACTAGAAAGGAGTGACATGCTGATCGAAAACGTATCGGACACCGCGCGCTGGGTCGCCGTCTATCGGGCCATGGAAACTGCGCGCCCGGACGCGCTCTTCCGCGATCCCTTCGCTGAACGCCTCGCCGGCGAGCAGGGACAGCAGATTGTCGACGGAATGAAACAGGGCAAGGCCATGGCGTGGGCCATGATCGTGCGCACCGCCGTCATGGACGAGATGATTCTCGATCGTGTGCGTAGCGCCGGCGTGGACACGGTGCTCAATCTCGCCGCTGGTCTCGATGCGCGCGCATGGCGCCTGCCGCTCCCGCCATCGCTTCGCTGGATCGATGTCGACCTACCCGGCATGGTCGACTACAAGATGTCGCACATGCGCAACGAGAAGCCGGTGTGCCAATACGAGGCCATCGCTGTCGACCTCACCAGCAGCGCCAATCGCGACGCACTCTTCGCGCAGATCGGACGTACGAGCTCCAACATGCTCGTCATCACCGAAGGGCTTCTCATCTATCTTGCACCCGATGACGTCACCTCACTGGCACGCGCGCTGCACGCCATACCCTCCGCGCGTTGGTGGATTTCCGACATCGCCAGTCCGCGACTGCTCGAGTACGTCTCGCGCACATGGGGCAAGCACCTCGAGAAAGGCAACGCACCATTCAAGTTCGGACCTCCTGACAGCAAGGCGTACTTTGCGCCGCTCGGCTGGACGGAGGTGGTGTATCGCTCGTCAATGGAGGAGGCACGGCGCCTCAACCGAGAGATGCGCATGATGTGGCTCTGGCGATTCCTTTCTCTCATCGGTGGACCAAAGCGTCGCGAAGAAGGGCGCCGCATGTCCGGCATCATCCTCCTCGAACGCACATGACGCTTGACACCGTCTGTGTTTTTTGTGCCGCCAATCCCGGTACCGATCCAATGTACCGCGAACGAGCACACGCCTTCGGCCGGTTGCTCGCCGAAGGCGGCCGTCGAGTTGTGTTTGGCGGTGGGCGCACGGGCCTCATGGGCGCACTCGCCGAGGGCGCGCTGTCGGCGAATGGTCAGATCGTTGGCGTGATGCCTCGACACCTTGTGGAACGCGAGGTCGCGCACACCGGCCTCACCGAGTTGCGCGTCGTCGACTCCATGCACGAACGCAAGACACTGCTCTCATCTCTCGCCGATGGCTTCATCGCTCTGCCGGGCGGCATTGGCACACTCGAGGAGCTCTTCGAAATCTGGACGTGGGGCCAGCTCGGCCTGCACCGCAAGCCGTATGGCTTGCTCAATGTGAACGGATTCTTCAATCCGTTGCTCGCATTTCTTGACCACGCCGTCGCCGAAGGATTTCTCGGCGCCGAGAATCGTGCGATGCTCGCGGTGAGTGATGATCCAGTGGCGTTGCTCGATCAGATGGAGCAGATGCGTACGCCCGCGGTACGCACCTGGATCGACGCAGCCGCTACTTGAACTCGACGCCGCCTTTCCGGTTGTCAGTCACGAAGTGCGACTGCGCCGGCATCTTCACTTTTGGCAGCGACGTCTTGTTGATGACTGTCGTCGCCGGAGCGATGCCGTTCTCAGAGAGGATGAAAGCAACCACACCGTAGATCTCATCAGGCGTCAGCGAACCTGGCGCCGTGAGTGGCATCGCGCGATGCACGTAGTCGTAGAGTGTCGTCGCGTACGGCCAGTAGTTGCCGATCGTCTTTGTCGCCTTTACGTCATTCGCGAAAGCAAATCCGGCCGGCGGATCCTTGCCTATCAGTTTGGGATTCTTGTCGATCCCTTCTCCATGCGGGCCGTGACACGCTGCGCACTTGCTCGCGTAGACGAGCGCACCAGTTGCTGCTGTGCCTTGTCCTTCCGGTAGTCCCGCACCGGCCGGATTCACATCGATGTCGATCGCCGCAATTTCCTGCGGCGTGGCCGCTCGTCCGATTCCGAAACGATCGGGACGTTTGCTCTTTGCCGGTGACGCGTCACGCGCCTCGCACGCACCGGCGAGCAAAACCAGAACAACGAAAGCTGCTGCCCTCGCCTTAGCCACCGAACGTCACCGCACCGTCAGCCGCGACATTCCATGTGCGAATGGAATTGTAGTGGTAGTCCGTTCCCGTTCCCCGCACACGTTTGAAGTCTGCGAGCGTCGGCTGCGCGTAGCCCGTTTCGTCAGTCGCACGACTCATGATCTGTGTTTGCTGGCCCTTCCACTCCCACATGTGCTGGAAGCGTACGTGTGCGCACGAGAGTGATGGTCCAATGAGCTCTGCTTCAGTCCAGTTCTTTCCGCCGTCCGTGCTCACGTCCACTCGACTGATCTTTCCGCGGCCCGACCATGCCAGCCCGGTGATGGGCCACCAACCGCGCTGTGTGAGCTTCTCCGGAAATGCCGGTGAGGTGATGATCGACTTCGCATCCATCAAAAAACTGAACTGCCTCGCCGTGCCGTCGGGAAGTGGATCCGTGTATTTCGACGTTTCGTCGCGCGACATGTTGGGCTGGTCGATCACCTTGAGTCGGCGGAGCCACTTGATGCACATATTTCCTTCGTATCCCGGCAACACCAACCGCAGTGGATAACCGTTGGCCGGTCGCACCGCCTCGCCGTTCTGCGCGTACGCGATGATCGCGTCATCGAGCATTTTTTTCATCGGAATACTCCGCGACAGTACCGCGGCGTCGCCGCCTTCTGCCAACACCCATGTACCGCCCGATTTCACGCCTGCTTCGCGAAGCAGCGTGGAGACCGACACGCCCGTCCATTCTGAATTCGACGTCAATCCGTCGACGTCCTGCGGCGTCATCTCTGGTTTCGGCGTGCGATAGGCGGAACGCCCATTGCCCGCGCATTCGACGAAACACGTTCTGCTGGTCGATGGAAATCGCTTGATATCATCCACGCTGAACGTCAGCGGCCGGTCCACGAGCCCGTGCAGCGTGAGCGTGTGCTTTGCTGGATCCAGTACGGCGATCCCATTGTGATGTCGTTGGAAGTGCAGATCCGATGGCGTGATGGTTCCACGCAATGCCTGCAACGGCGTGTGTGATGAGCCACTCAGCACACCGACGGGCAATTGACCTGGATCTTCAAACGCCGAGCGTGCATTCAGCGCTGCGGTCGGCAGGCCGGACATCTTCGTCGCATCCGTCAGCGGCTCCACCACCGGCGGCCCCGCATTCTGTTGAGCCAGTGCTCGAACGATTGGCGTTGCCACCGCGGCACTGGCCACGACTGCCGCTGAACGAACCAGTGCGCGGCGCGTCAGCGTTTTCGGGTTGTCGTCGCGTTGATCGGTCACGGCACTAGCTTAGCTGGCTCACGCACAGCACGATAGGCCGATGCCTCACCGTCTCAAATCAATTGTCGGTGGTTCCGTCGGAAATCTCGTCGAGTGGTACGACTGGTACGTGTACTCGGCGTTTTCCCTCTATTTCGCCAAGGTGTTCTTTCCGCCTGCAAGCCAGACTGCGCAGTTACTCAACGCAGCTGCGGTGTTCGCGGTTGGATTTCTCATGCGCCCCGTTGGTGGGTGGCTCATGGGTCGCTACGCCGACCGTCACGGCCGTCGCGCTGCGCTGAGCATCTCCGTCTTGCTCATGTGCCTTGGATCGTTGATGATCGCAGTTACTCCGGGCTACGCATCGATCGGTGTTGCTGCGCCGGTGCTGCTCGTTCTCGCACGGCTGCTTCAGGGCCTCAGCGTGGGCGGTGAATACGGCGCAAGCGCAACGTATCTCAGCGAGATGGCAGGTCAGCGCCTGCGCGGGTTCTATTCGAGCTTTCAGTACGTCACACTGATCAGCGGCCAGCTCATCGCCCTCGCCGTACTGCTCGTCCTTCAGAGCACACTTGGAGCGGCGGCGCTTGAAAGTTGGGCGTGGCGCATTCCGTTCTTCGTCGGAGCAGGGCTGGCCGTCGTGGCACTGTGGGTGCGGCGCGGGCTCGAGGAGACTCCTTCGTTCCGAGCCGCCACGCATGACGGCACCGCCACGGAGCACGCATCCGTGCGCGAGCTTCTACGCTATCCGCGGCAGATTCTCACGGTGGTAGGTCTCACCGCGGGCGGTACGGTCGCCTTCTACACACTCACCACCTACGCACAGAAGTTTCTCGTCAACTCGGCGGGATGGAGCAAGGCAGATGCGTCCAGAATCTCCGCCATCTCCTTGCTCGTTTTCATGCTGATCCAGCCACTCGTTGGCTTCATCTCTGATCGCATCGGCCGACGCCCGGTACTTCTGGCGTTTGGCATTCTCGGATTGTTCGGCACCGTGCCGTTGCTAACTGCGCTGGCCAAGGCGCACACCGAAGCTGCCGCTTTCACCCTTCTGATCTCCGCGCTCATTGCTGTTAGCGGCTATACCTCGATCAACGCGGTCGTCAAAGCCGAGCTTTTCCCGACTGAGATTCGTGCGCTTGGCGTCGCACTCCCCTACGCTGTCACTGTATCTGTTTTCGGTGGAACGGCGGAATATCTCGCTCTATGGGTCAAGAGCATCGGCCACGAAGCCTGGTATTTCTGGTATGTCACCGCATGTATCGCGATGTCGCTCGTTGTGTATGCCACCATGCCTGAAACCAGTCGCAACGGCCGTATGGCCGATGACTAATCACCCCAACTCTCCTATGCGCCGACTTCTCGCGTTGTTCCTGTTGGCATTCACCGTACCGCTCGCCGCACAGAGCGCGCCGATCACGATTCGCGCCGGTCGCGTGCTCGACGGAAAGGGCGGTGCTACGATGAATGCGGTGATTGTCGTGAGCGGCGAAAAGATCGGCAGCGTGCGTACGACTGCGGGCACTCCTGTGACCTATGATCTGTCACGCTATACGCTGCTTCCCGGTCTCATCGACATTCACGAGCATGTGGGCTGGCACTTCAATCGCGCCGGGCGCTTTCATACCAACAGCGACGGCGAAACACCCATCGAGGAATCCCTCGCGGCCGTAGGAAATGCGTACAGCATTCTCGATGCGGGCTTCACTACGATTGCGAGCCCGGGTTCTGCATCCGATGCGCCGCTTCGCGATGCCATCACGCGTGGAGTGTTGGCCGGACCACGGATCTTCACGTCGCTCGATCCCATCTCGAACGCGCGACTCGCGCCCGATTCGCTGCGGGCGCTTGTTCGTCAACGGAAGAATGCCGGTGCCGACTTCATCAAGATCTTCGCCTCGGCAAGTATCCGCGACGGTGGCACGCAGACCATGAGCGACGAACAACTCAAGGCACTCTGTGGCGAAGCAACGTCTCTCGGGATCCGCACAATGGTGCATGCGCACAGCGCCGAGTCCATGCGCGCGGCCACGCTCGCGGGGTGCACGCAAGTGGAGCACGGTGTGTTTGCGACACAGGAGGTCCTCGACCTCATGGCGCAGAACGGTACCTACTTCGACCCACAGTGCAGCTTGGTCTTTCGGAACTACCTCGACAATCGCGTGAAGTACGATGGCATCGGCAACTACAACGCGGCTGGATTCGCCGCGATGGAAAAGGCAATTCCGACTGCGGCTACCGTCATTCGTATGGCGTCGCACACGCGCGGGCTCAAGATGGTGTACGGCACTGACGCCGTTGCCGGGGCTCACGGGCAAAACGCCGCAGATCTCATCTGTCGCGTTCGCGACGGCGGTCAGAACGCCATGGACGCGATCATCTCTGCGACGTCACTCAACGCCGAAGCGCTTGGACTTCGCGGAGAGGTCGGCCTCATCGAGTCAGGCTATCAGGCGGACCTCATCGCGGTCGACGGCGATCCCACGCGCGATATCACAGCACTACAGCGCGTGGTCTTTGTGATGAAAGGCGGGCGCGTCATTCGCAACGTGCGCAGGTAGTAGTGTCATTCCGAGCGCAGTCGAGGACTCTGCATGGGTGTCATTCCGAGCGCAGTCGAGGACTCTGCATGGGTGTCATTCCGAGCGCAGTCGAGGAATCTGCACTTCCTACCTGTAACCAACCACCGCCTCGTGCGCCGCCTGCTGTAGAACCCGAATGCTCGCCGCCGGAACAGAGATCTCTCGTCCGCCAGCAAACGCGCGCGCTGGTAGCAGCCGCGCATCATGCCTGGTGACGCCTTCGTAAATCACCAACGCCGAGAGAAACGTTCCGAGCTCACTCGGGTGATATCCATCCGGTCCGTACAGCGCCAGCGTCTTGTCCGCTGCCCAGGCAATGGTCCAGGCCTTTCCTGCGGGGAACACGACACCGCCCACCGCTTGCGCCGCTATTTGCGACGACGTGAGAACACTGTCGAATGCCGTCAGTCGATTCGACGCCGGCCATGTCATGAACTGCGCGCTCGTTGCGCCGGCGGCCTTGATGAACGGATCGAACAGCTGCGTCGCCAAGACAAGCGTATCTCGGCCCAACTGTTGCGCCGATGGTCCCTGTTGCAGCACCACGAAGTTCCACCGCTCGCCCTTGATCACAGCGACAGCGTCACTCCCGCCCTTTACGTGATCAATGAGCGCGTAGTCCGGAAGTGCCACCGCGCGCGTACGAATCGTGTCGCCGGCGAGCGCGGCGATTTGCGAAACGGTATTGGGGAGATCGTTTGTGTACGTGAGGCTGTTCCCGATGAACAGCACGTGAAAGCCCCCGCCTTCGAGCGGCACGGTCGCCGCGCTCGCTCCACATGCCATCACAGCGAACGCGAGGCCGATTCCGGCGCTCAGCAGTTCGCGTACGCGACCCCGCCGGCTAGGGCTGGTCGGGGGTCCAGCGCATGGTCTGATGTTCAGCCGAGAATGCGTATGAGCCAATTGCGCGCGTACCTGTGGGAAGGTTGGTGGGCGGGTCAATCGACGCCCACACATGCTCTCCGTCTGGCTGCATCACAACCCAGAGCCGGTAGCGGGCGTCTTCTACACGGACCCGCCGAGAATCCAGCGGGCCACCGACCAACTCCACATCGTTCGCGCCGGACGAAATGCGCGGAATCACCGGCTGCGGCCCGCTGATTCGCTTGAGCTCATAGCGCCGGTGTTGCGCGGCACTGTGTACCGCCGACGCCAGATCGTCCATCTCGATCGGCTTCGTGAGATAGTCCATTGCGCCGCGCTCCATCGCGTCACGCGCCGTCTCGAGATCGTTCGCCGCAGTAAGCATCAACACCGGCAACCCGCGCTCGATGTTCAGCGCCTCGGTGAGAATCTGGAGACCCGACATCCCCGGCATGCGAACATCGCACACCATCACGTCGAAGTACTCCGTGCGCAAACGATCGAGCGCCTCTTCTCCCGTTCCAGCCTGAACACTGTCAAACCCACGCGCCGTCAGGAGGCCGGCAATGGCCGCACGCACCGCATCCTGGTCGTCTACGACCAACACACGAAGCTGCGACGACGGACCGGGCTGACTGTTGGGATTGCTCGGGTTCGTTGAGGACACTGAATCTCCGGTAAACAGGCTATCGTGAGGACGATAGAGCGATACACACTGTCACCGCTGCTGCGCAAGAGGGCATGATGGCACTGGGGTCGGTAAACGTTGGTAATGTTGTTGCGCGTGAGGACACTCAGTGGAAAGGGACGCGCATGAAGGATCGCGAGCGGTGGCTGGGCATCGCCTGCGCGTGCCTCGCTCTGGTGCTGTACGTGAATACCGCCGGTCACGGGTACGCCCTCGACGACTACCCCACCATCTACGGCAATCGGCTTACGATGGCCGGTGTACGGGGCATCCCGGCCATGCTGCATACGGGATACTGGTATGGCTTCGACGGCTTGAACGACTGGCTGTATCGCCCGCTCTCCTTGGTGATGTTCGCCATTGAATGGCAGCTTGCGCCGGGATCCGCTGCACTGGGCCATGTGGTAAACATCGCGCTGTATGCGCTCACTGGCATCGTGTTGTTTTACGCGCTCCGTGATTTGTTCGACGGGTATCGCCTCTACCTGCCCTTCTCCATCGCGCTGCTATGGATCGCGCACCCAATTCACACGGAGGTGGTGGCAAACATCAAGAGCCGTGACGAATTGCTGGCGTTTCTGTTCTCCATCCTCACCGTCTGGCGCTGTGTGCGCTTCGTGAGCGAACCGCGGGTGCGTCATCTCGTCTGGGCGGGCGTATTCTTTTTCCTCGCGTTGATGTCGAAGGAGAGCCCGATAGCGCTGCTCCTCATCGCGCCGATGACCCTGTTTGCCTTCCGCCGGGCCGATGCGAAGACCATGCTCCGGGCCATCGTGCCGCTAGGCATCGCCGCAGCGGTGTACCTGGTCATCCGCGGCATGGTTCTAACGAGCCAGACTGGCAGCGGTGCAATCTCGCTGATCGATAACTCGCTGACCGCGGCGCCCGACGTCATGCACAGGCAGGCCACAGCCTTTTACATCGGCCTCCTGTACCTGCGACTTCTGTTTTTTCCCCACCCCATGTCGTCGGACTACTCGTTCCGTCAAATCCCGCTCGTGGGATTCGAGCATCCGCTCGCTGCGGCGGCGTTGCTGCTATATGCAGGTCTTCTTCTGTATGGCATCATGCGTCTTCCCAAGAGAGATCCGGTCGCCTATGGAATTCTCTTCTACCTCGTCAGCATGGCCCTCGTGGCGAACGTGTTGTTCCTCACCCACTCCACCATGGCCGAGCGCTTCCTCTACACACCGTCGTTCGGCTTCTGTATCGTGTTTGTCTTTATGCTTGCACGGGTAATGCGCTTGGATCTGATGGCGCCTGACGATGCGAATGTGGTGCGCACCAACTCGGGGTTTGCGAGCGTCCTGGCGTTGCTGTTGATGACATCCACTGCGCTGACCTTGCAGCGCAATCGAGACTGGGAGAACGATACCACTCTCTTCGCCGCCGACTCGAGACACTCCCCGAACAGCGCGCGCGTTCATTTCCTCTATGGCAACCACCTGTTGCAGGAGTTGAAGCTGAACGCCGTTCCCGCAGGCCAGCGTAACGACACCTACTCCCTCGCCCTCGCCGAATTTCGTCGCGCCATCGCGCTCTATCCGTCGTATGCCGAGCCGCACATGGCCCTCGGTGACGCATTTACGTACAAGCGCGATTTTCCTGCGGCCGTCCATTGGTATTCCAGCATCGTCGCGCGCAATCCACGCTTCGAGGCGGGCTACGTTTCACTGGGCAACGCGTACATGAGCCTCAACGACTACGCGCAAGCGATCGCCGCGTTCGAGAAGGCAGTCGCCATAGATCCGAACGATGCCGGCGCCAACTATCTCCTCGGGTCGGCGTTCCGTGTGCGCGGCGATAGCGCTCACGCTCGCAAGTTTCTGGGCAGAGCCGCTGCGCTAGATACGCGTATACGGCCACAGTGAGCGATTCCGGCGGCGTTGCGCGCGTGCTTGGTGAGGAATTACGACAAACGGCCACCATCGCTGGTGGCCGTTCATCTTGTATTCCGCTCGCTGTCAACACTATGGGAAGTGGCCAGGGCCAGAATCGAACTGGCGACACACGGATTTTCAGTCCGTTGCTCTACCAACTGAGCTACCTGGCCGTCCAACGACTTACGGTGAAACAGTTTAGCGACCAGAAGGCCTCAGTTGTACCCCTGCCACAGCCCGTCAGCGCGCCCCAAGGCGCCGCCGCACCTCGTCCAAAACGTCCGATTCCCCGCGGCCCGTGCTCGAACACTGTGCGGTTGCGCCGCTACTCCCCATAGCAATCGGAATCGCAAACGCCGAGAGGTGCACCGCAACGGCAATCGTATCCCCGCGCAGCCGCGTGAGCTGCGCCAGGAACACGGCACGCAGGCGATCCTCATCGGCACGCTGCCCGGTCTGCGTTTGCCCGCAACTGAAGTAGTACGAGCCCTGGTGCTCTGCCCACTTGCGCATGAGCACCATGGCCGTATCGCCCATGCGACCCGCGGGTCGGTCAAGAATGGTGAACTTCACATTGCGCGCTTCCATGGCCGCCTTCAGCGCCTCCCACACCTGCGGCGCCGGTGCAAGCACACGCGTGATGACCGCCCCATCCTCACCACGCCGCGTGTAGCCACTCGCCGATTGGTTGAGCCGCTCATCGGTACGCGTCACCGTCTGTACCGGCGATGCCGCTTCGTCGAGTGGGTCGTTTGACGCACACGCTGTAAGCGCACCAGCCAATGTTAGGACTACCAGAGCAGGATGAAAAATTGAAGACCGCATGACATCGAACGTGAGAAGGGAAACAGACTGTCGCTGAATTTGCGTACAAAACGCTAGTGGTTTTTCACGGACCGCGTTAGAGCCAACTGCCAAGCGCCCTCGCAAACCGAAGTTCACGAGGGCGCGTGTAACTATCACATCACTTCACACTGCCACAGCAGTTAGAAGCTGTAGCGCATCGAGAGCTGCATGGTGTACAGCGAACCGATGTTGTTGGTGTTGTACAGAACGTAGGCCGGATTGTACGTCACGATGGGAGTCGCATTCGCGTTGCTCAACGTGGTGCCCGTCGGTGCCGCGAAGCCCGTGTGCGTCAGCACAACGGTTGCGCTGCAGATCTGGCCGCAGGTGCTGTTCTGATCCGAGAACGCCTGACGGCCCCAGTTCTTGTTGAGCAGGTTGCCGAAGTTGATCACGTCCAGGCGCATCTGCAGGTTCTGGAGCTGCTTCGGGCCAAGCTTTCCAAGCGACTGCGCGAGCGACAGGTCGACTTGGTTGGACCACGGATTGCGGCAGGAGTTGCGCGTCATGATGCGGCCACGCTGCGAGTTCAAGCACGGCGTGCTGCCAATCAAGCTCTCGAACGCCGCGGCCTGCGTGGCCGCCGTGGCCTGCGCCGCAGACGTTCCGTTGTAGCCTGCGAACAGAATCTCGCTCTGGTTCGTCGCGTTCGTCGGAATGTAAAGCAGGTCGTTCTGCGACTGACCGTCACCATTCAGGTCACCCGAGGTGCCGCCGCCGGAGCCGTACACAAAGTCGAACGGCGCTCCGGAGTTGCCCTGATAGATGAACGAAATGTCCGTCGCTGTGGGCAGGCGATACGTGCCCGTTGCCACGATACGGTGCGGCTGGTCGTACTTCGACTTGGTTGCACCGAAGTCGGCGAGATCGCCCGAGACGTCACGCTGATAGCGGAAGTTTGACCCCGCTGTGCTGCTCGTAACCGACACGACATCCACAGACACCTGGTGCGTGTAGGCCACCGAGCCCTCGAAACGATCCGTAAACGACTTCTGCAACTGGCCGGTGACGCTCCAGGTGTAATCGCCTGAGGAGTTTGTCAGGTCGAGCACCTGCGTACGCGTGCCATACGTCTTCGGCGTTGCGCCCGTTGCCGTGTAGTTGCCGTACAGGTAGCGGCCGTGCGAATCCTTTCCCAGCGAGACGAGGCTCTGCGTTGCAGAGTCGAACAATGCGAGGTTCTGGTAGATCGCATTGTTGCTCGACCGCGTGTACAGACCTTCGATCGTGCTGATGATGCCGCTCGGCCAGCGATGATCGTAACCGAGCGTCGCCTTGTTGTACTTCGGCATCTTGAACGCTGGGTCGATCGTGTTGACGGCCGCGCCGAGTGCCAGCGTTGCACCAGCCTTGGCTCCCGCTGCAGCGCAGGACGTGGGCGGCGTTGCAATGCTGGCGGCGTTGAACGCCGGCACGGCGAGCGACGTCGCACCCGTCGTCACGCCCGTACAGGCCAGCGCGGCAAAACCGCTCAGGCCCGAGTTGCCGAAGGCATTCGAGAGATACACGAACGGCGGTGGGCCCGTGAACTGGCCGACACCACCGCGAATCTGGTTCTTCTGGTCACCCGTGGCGTCCCAGTTGAAGCCGAAGCGCGGGGAAAACTGCGCTTCGTGCGGAACGCTGCTCGTATTCCGGCGATACTGCGCAACTACCGTAGCATTGTCCGGCGGCGTGGTGTTGAACACCGGCTTGTCCCAGCGTACGCCGTAGTTCAACGACAGCGTCGGCGTCACCTGCCAGTTGTCTTCGACGTAACCCGTGTAGGTTGCCGTCTTGATCGTCGCCAGGCCGTTGTTTAGATCCGTCGGCGCCGGTGCGCTCACGACATAGTTCGACGCGATACCAGCCTGGAAGTTTGCCAGGCTGCTGAACGTCCAGGAGCCCAATGAGTTCTGGCCGAACAGGTTGATCGACTGATACCACAGCCCCTTGCCGCCAACGGTGACCGCGTGACTGCCAATCGGCAATGTCACGTTGTCCGTCAGCTCCACCGTACGCTGGTCGAGCGAGTTGCCCTGCGACGATACTTCGGTGCCCATGATGAATGCCGTCGTCTTGGACGCATCGTCCGAGCGAGGCACGCCATTGATCCTGAGCGACGGGAACCGAACCGGTACCGTGCGGAAGTCGGAGATCGTGGCGTAGTTGAACAACATCTCGTTGTACGTGCCGTTTGAGAAGTTGGTCAGCAACTCGGCGACCGAGCTGTTCGACTTGTTGCTCAGCTCGTACTTGTTCGACGTCAGAGCAAAGAGCGGGGCCGAGCTGCTCGGATCACTGCGGCTGAACGACGTGTTGTCGGCCGACGCATAGTTGTGCCGCAGCACCAGACGCGTGTTCATCGGCAAATACGCGTCCAGACGCACGAAGGCGTTGCGGTTCGGGTTCTGCTTCTGGATCTGATCGCCGGTGCCGGCATCAGCCAATCCATAGGCGGCCGCGGCGGCGTTGATCTGGCTCACCAGCGTCTGGCTCACGTAGGCGTCTGAGGCACCCACATACGAGCCGGCTGCTGGGAGCTGACGGCGCTGATACTCACCGCTGCCAAAGAAGAACAGCTTGTCCTTGATGATCGGACCACCAATCGAACCGCTGTAATGCTGCTGGCTGAACTTAGAGTTCTGCGGTGCCGTACGCGTGAAGTTCTGCGTGCGCGTGTCGGTGTAGAACGTGCCGTGATACTCGTTCGTACCGCTGCGCGTGACCGCGTTGATCAGCAGGCCGCCGAAGTTGCCCTGGCGCACGTCGAACGGCGACAGCAGCACCTGGTACTCCTTCACCGCGTCGAGCGGAATCGACTTGGCGTTCGCCGAGGAACCCGGCTGGCCCGTGGTGCCGAGGCCGAACGGATCGCTCGACTGCGCACCGTCGATCTGGATGGAGTTCTGGCGAAGGTTCACACCACCGCCCGACAGGAAGCCGGTCGTGGTGGACACCTGCGGAACGAGCTGCACGAAGTCCGCGAAGTTGCGCTGCAACGACGGAAGACGGTGCAGTGCAGAATCGGAGAGCGTTGTGCTCGTGCCGGTCTTCGATGCGTTGATCACGGCATCCGTCGTGGATGCGGTGATCGAGACT
This sequence comes from Gemmatimonadales bacterium, assembly GCA_038323865.1. Lineage (GTDB taxonomy): Bacteria > Gemmatimonadota > Gemmatimonadetes > Gemmatimonadales > Gemmatimonadaceae > AG11. The sequence goes on along the minus strand of JBBQHJ010000003.1, from coordinate 33,457 downwards.
TCGCCGAGCTGCGCCACTTCGCGCGACAGCTTGAAGTCTTCGCGGCGCGTCTGGCCAAGCGTGATGGTGATGCCGTCTCGGTTGCTCGGCGAGTAGCCGATGCGACGCACCGTGAGACGATAGTTGGAATTGGGCTCGACGCCCTGGATCAGATAAGTACCGTTTGCGCGTGTGACAGCGCCGACGTTGTAACCCGTAAGGGTGTTCCGCAGCTGCAGCTGTGCGGACTCGATCGGCTTTCCATCGGCATCCACGATCGTTCCGGTGATGCCTCCGGTCGTCACCGCCTGTGCCGTTGCCTTTGCAACAGGCAGCAAAAGGCTCGCTAGAACAGCGGCGACGCCGATCAGCGGTCGGATTCTCGACATGAAGGATTTCTCTGGGTGATGAGAGGAGAGGGCGGGTAATCTCAACGTCCAAGCCCCCGGGAGCAAGTGACAAAACCGTCACCGAGCGGTCACGCGTTTCAGCCGGTTCCGACTCTGGCGCTGCGTGGCTCACAACCCAACGAGGGCAGACCTCTCCATCCGCCCTCACCGTCACTGGCTACGATCGCCACTCCGCGCGCCTACATGGGCCGTAATCACGCTCTTGATGCCACCCCGGATGTTGAAGTCTCCCACCACTTCCATCCACACAGGATGAACGACCGCCGAAAGATCGTCGAGAATGCGATTCACGGCGCGCTCGTAGAAGATTCCGTCATTCCGGAAGCTCCACAGATAGAGCTTGAGACTCTTGAGTTCCACACAGGATTCGCCCGGCACGTAGCGGATGTACATCGTCGCAAAGTCCGGCGCGCCACCCTCGAGCTGCTTCAGCTCCTCTGCGTCACTTTCGATCCCACCAAGCGGACAAAGTGACGTGAATTCCGGACACTCCATGGCAATCTCGTATTGCCGGCCCGGATAGGGGTTGGGAAACGTTTCCAGCAGATCAGGTCGTGGCATCTCTGAAATTTACTCTGGCGCATGAACGGGCTTTGCAGAATATTGTCGGCGTGCAGGTCCCCTCTGGACCTGCCGTTGCCATCGGGAGAACGGCCTGATGGTACTGCCCCCTGGCAAGTCCAGGGGGCTCTTTCTTTTCTGGGCTCAAGCGCCCGGTAACGTCCTGCGCGGGCTGTCGTCCTGAGCGGAGCGCGGAGCGGTGTCATTCCGAGCGAAGTCGAGGAATCTGCACTTCCGACTCCAGATGGCGCCTACTCCCCCCGTAGCCGCCGCGCCATCTCGTCGAGCACGGCCCGCTCGTCCATCGTCAGACTCTCGAGCCCGGACGACGAGATCTTATCCAGCACACGGTCGAGCTCGGTTGGACGTGCCTCTGGCGACGTCTTCACCCCGGCCCCCGCAGCGCGAACCGATGGACTCGGCTGCTGCGCAGCCACCGCCTTGCTCTTGGCCACGATTTCATCCGTCTCGTCGCGCTGCTGCGCGCGCGAACGGGGCAGCGTGCGCGGAATGGCCCGGGGCGGCGCCTCCTCCGGATAGTCCGGCGCGGGCGAGATGCGCTGCCGGAGCTGATCCAGGCTCGTTGCCGGTGGCGTGCGGAAATACAGCCATCCGAATGCCAAGCCACCCAGATGCGCCAGATATGCGAGTCGCGCGCCTCCTGCCGTCGCCTCGCCTGCCGCCAGCATGCCCGCGCCCAGCGTACAGACCACAATCACGAGCACCAGCGTCCACGCGCGCACGGGCAACACTCCAAACAGCATGACCTCATCCCTCGGCCACTGCTGCCAGTAGGCGTACATCACACCAAACACAGCCGCTGACGCACCCACCAGCAGCCCAACGCGCACAAAAAGCAGGTGCGCGAGCGCCCCACCAACACCGCACCACAGGTAGTAGAGCACAAAGCCGCGCGTCCCCATAGCCCCCTCGAGACGAGGACCGAAGGTGAGCAACGCGAACATGGTCAGCGCGAGATGCCACGCTCCATAGTGCACGAACATGTAGGTGACCGTGCTCCAGAGCGTTCGCTGGAGGCTTCCATCCTGCACTCCCAGAATGGCGAACGCGTCAGCATCGCTGATCAGCGTCCATTGCAGGAACAACACGGCGATGTTCAGTACGAGCAGTACACGAACGCCGCGCGTTAGCGCGGGGCTCTCATGCTCATCGAACTGAAGCGAAGTCGCCATCTGATGAAGCTACCCTGCCGTAGTGTGAATGGATCGCTCGCACCGTGCGTGCCTGCTTCTTCAACGTACTAACCACTACGCACGTTGCGGGTTCCACGTGCCGCCTCGCTCGACGGTGACGGAGGGACCGGCCAACGCGGCAAGACACGAACGTCGCCGTGAGCCGACATCGCTCGCTCCAGCCACTGCGCCCAACGTGAATCGTCTTCCCCTGGACGCACCGCCGTGGGTGGATGCAGCACCACCTGCGCCTCGCCACTCGCGTGATGTACCTGTTCGACGATTCGCAAAAGCGGACCGTCACTGACCCCCTCCGCCGGGAGCATCACCACGGCGTGCTGGACACCACGCGCAGCGGTCGTGGACATCGTGCGGCACAGCCGGTCAACCGCTCCGCCCGTCTCGTTCCCATTCACCGACACTTGCACCAACTGCAATGCCGACAGCAGCCCTTCCAGCTCTGTCGGACGCTGACCATCGTGGTCGAGCATCACGGGAAGCGAGGGCGCCGTTCCAAAGGCTGCACACAGAAAATCCACATCCGCCAAGGCATCACGCCCGACAATCGCAATCGAGTGATACCGTGAACGCGCCGATGCCTTCGTGAGCTCTCCACGAAGCGCTTCGGCCGAGTAGATCTGCGCCGTCTCCGCTTCAACGGCGAAACGAACCTGCAGCTGCCGCCGTCCGCCCCATGGGCCGGCCGTCTGCGTTGCGGCTCGCGTTCCTGCGAGCGCTGCACTGAGGTTCGGCAATCGTCCCGCCGTGCTCATGGTGCGTTCCCCTGCTGCGATGGTTCAAGTGCCAGCAATGCGATGCGCTCGCAGAGCTCGGGAAATTTGATGTGTGCTGCCGCTGCTGCCTGTGGAACGAGACTCGTGCCCGTCATGCCGGGAAGCGTATTCGCCTCGAGGCAATAGAACTCGCCGGATGCATTCATCCTGAAGTCGACGCGCGCGCACCCTGACAACTTCAACGCCGCGAATGCGCGCTTTGCCTGCTCCTGCACCGCGCGTGTTTCCTCTGCGCTAAGGTCGGCAGGAAATGTCTCAACCGCCATCCCCGGCGTGTATTTGCACTCGTAATCGTAGATCTCTTTCTTCGCGACAATCTCTCCCACCGGCAGCGCTTCACCGCCGAGAATGCTCACCGTCAGCTCTCGGCCGGCAATGAACTGTTCGAGCATGACTTCGTCGTCGTGGTGGAAGGCTTCGCGAATGGCGGGTTCGAGCTCGTGCGCCTGCTTCACAATGGAGAGGCCGACGGTTGAACCCTGCTTCGATGGCTTGACGATCAACGGCAGCCCCAGCGCGCTGATCACATCGGCCGCTGCAGGCAGCGCATCACCTGCGCGAACCATCTCCCAGTCCGCCGTCCGCACACCCTGCGCACGCATCAGGTGCTTCGCGAGATCCTTGTCCATTGCCAGCGCGCTCGCGAGATGCCCGCTGCCAGTGTACGGCACGCCGGCAAGGTCTAGCATGGCTTGTATGGTTCCGTCCTCTCCACGCCCGCCGTGCAGTGCCAGAAATGCGACGTCACATGAGCCCCGCGTCGGGAGCCGGCTTGCCGTCTCTGCAACGGACTCCGCGGACATTCGCGCCAGCTCCTCCGGAGTCGGCGGATTGGTTTTCACAACGCCGCCCTGCAGCATGCGCTGTTCGTCCGCTTCGGTCAGCGGACCCTTGGCGGTATCCACGCTCGCAACCGCATGGCCGCGCGTCCGCAACGCCTCGGCAATGCGCAGCCCTGACGCGAGCGAGACATCCCGCTCCGATGACGTTCCGCCCATCAAGACTACAATCCGCATCCGTCTCCCGTGTGTGTCATTCCGAGCAGCCGCGAGGAATCTGCCTGTGTGTCATTCCGAGCGCAGTCGAGGAATCTGCACCTCCCGCCTTCCCCTATCGCGTCATCAGATAGGCCAGCATGTCGCTCCGCGTCACGATGCCGGTGATCGAGCCGCCTTCTCGCACCAACACAGCCGGCGTGGTTTTCGATAGCAGCTTCTGGACCGACTCGACATGCTGCGCAGCATCAACGGTCGGAAATGCTTCGTCCATCACTTCGCCGACGACCGCGTCCAGAAACCGCGAGCTCTCGAGCCCGCGCTGCGTCAGTGCGTACTCCGTCACGCTCCCGACACTGTTACCACCGTCGAGTACCGGCAACTGCGACACGTCGTGCAGGCGCATGAGTCCAAGTGCCTGTCGCACCATCTGACCCGGCGCCGCGCTCACGAGGGTGGGCGGTGCTCCACTCCCCTTTCCGCGCACCAGGTCACCCAGTGTGATGTGATCGGGCTCGAGAAGTTGGTTCTCTCGCATCCATTCGTCGTTGTACAACTTCGACAGATATCGTTCACCCGTGTCGCACAGGAACGTCACCACAAATGCATTCGGATCGTTCACTTCGCGCGCAACCTGCAGCGCGACGTGCGTGATCAGGCCGGCTGAGCCACCGACGAACAGCCCTTCCTCGCGCGTGAGCCGGCGCGCCATCGCAAACGCGTCGCGATCACTGACCGTTCGATAGTCGTCCACCACCGAGAGATCGAGCGTGCTCGGCAACTTGTCCTGCCCAATGCCTTCGACCTTGTACGGCGCACCTTCTATCTTGTTCTTGCCCTTGCTGCGCCACAATTCGGCGAGAATCGAGCCGACCGGATCTCCCGAAATGATCTTGATATTCGGGTTCTTCTCCTTGAGGTAACGTCCAACTCCGGTGATGGTTCCACCGGTTCCCGCCGCCGCAACAAAATGCGTGATTCGTCCTTCGCTCTGTTCCCAGAGTTCGGGGCCCGTGGTTGCGTAGTGCGCGTTGGGATTCGCCTGATTGTAGAACTGATTCGCGAGAATGGCGTTCGGCGTCTCCTCCGCGATGCGCTTGGCCATCATCACGTAGTTATCCGGATGATCTGGTGCCACCGCCGTCGGCGTCACGATGACTTCTGCACCAAACGCCTTTAACAGCCGCACTTTTTCCTGCGACATCTTGTCCGGCATCGTGAAGATGCAGCGATAGCCACGGAGCGACGCGGCAATTGCGAGTCCAACGCCGGTGTTGCCACTCGTGCCTTCAACGATCGTGCCGCCTGGCCGCAGTTCACCGCTCTGCTCGGCCGCCTCGATGATCGGCATGCCGATGCGGTCCTTCACGGATCCGCCGGGATTGAAGAAGTCGGCCTTGCCGTACATCGGCGTCTTCACATCGCGAGCAATGCGATTGAGCCGGATGAGTGGCGTCCAGCCGATGGTATCGAGAACGCTGTCGAGCGGGCGGTTATTGCGCATTAGTGGGCAGGACTTCGTGTGTTCAGGATCGTATCTCCCGGAAGCGGGCGCGCCTCCGGATGACGGAAGTCAACAGGAAACAACACCGTGATGCCCATCGGGTCGCCACGGAGTTTCGCCGGAACAAAACGCAAATCCACGGAGCCGCGTAGCGCTGCGCTGTCGAGTGCTGGGTAGCCACTCGTCTCCTCAATCCGCGTGGAGTCGCGCCGGACGAGACCATCCCGGTCGACATACAGGTGCAACATCACGTTGCCTTGTGCGCGTCGCGCGTACATCAGCGCGGGATACCGAAACGGCAGGTCCGCCGTCACAAGCCGCGGGAGCTCGTCAGGTCGAACTTCGCCGGTGCGAAACGCCTGCGCCACGCGCTGCATGCGACTCGAGTCGCCACAACCCGCGAGGATTGCACCACAGCAGACTAGGACGCACTCTAACATACGCCTGCTCATCCCTGTCGCGCCTGCTCGGTAAGTTCGGCGAGTAGCTGCAATGCCGCGAGCGGCGTGAGTTGATTCGCGTCCGTGCCCTTGAGTCGCGCGACCACGGGATGCTCCGCAGCGCCAAACAAGCCCAGCTGTGAAACTGGTGCGACACCCCGAGGGACTGGAGTCATCGCCCCGAATGCTAAGCCCGGGACGAGATGCTCGGCCTCTCCCTCTAACAGCGCAAGGACTGCACGCGCGCGCCCGATTACCGCTGGTGGTAGACCGGCAAGGCGACCGACCTCAATTCCATAGGAACGATCTGCACCACCTGGCTGCAGACGATGAAGAAAGAGAATCTGGTCACCGGCTTCACGTACACCAACGTTAAAGTTTCTAACTGCTACTAATTCATCCGCGAGTTGCACCAACTCGTGATAGTGCGTCGCAAAGATCGTCTTGCACCCGATGCGGTCGTGCAAATGCTCGCTCACCGCCCACGCGATCGACACACCATCATAGGTGCTTGTGCCACGCCCGATCTCGTCCAGGAGCACCAGGCTGCGCGCCGTCGCCGTGTGGAGAATCGCGCTGGTCTCTGCCATCTCGACCATGAATGTCGATTGGCCGCGCACGAGGTTGTCGCTCGCGCCAACACGCGTGAAAACGCGATCGCACACCCCAATCGTTGCCGACGACGCCGGGACAAAGCTGCCAACCTGCGCCATGAGCACGACCAAGCCGACCTGACGCAGGATGGTGCTCTTGCCGGCCATGTTCGGCCCGGTGAGCACGATGACACGGCCATCGTTGGCTAGCCGCACGTCGTTGGGGATGAACTTGTCGCGCGGCATCATCCGCTCGACAACCGGATGACGCCCTGACTCGATGACAAGATCGAACGCCGTCGTCATCGTCGGGCGCACGTAGCCCTCACGCATCGCCACGTCGGCAAGCGCGGCAAGCACGTCCAGTTCCGCCACGATACGCGCAGCGCACTGGATTCGCTCGACCTCTTTGCCAATCGCGCTACGCAGCGCTTCAAAGAGATGGCGCTCGCGCACTTCGATCCGCTCTGCGGCATTCAACACGCGCTCTTCGTATTCCTTGAGCGCGGGGGTGACGAACCGCTCTGCACCCGTCAGCGTTTGTCGGCGTTGGTAGTCGTCCGGAATGAGGTGACGATTCGCGTTCGTTATTTCGATGAAGTATCCGAACACCCTGTTGAACCCCACCTTGAGCGACGTGATGCCCGTCCGCGCACGCTCTTCCGTTTGGATCGCCGCAATCGCGTCCTTTCCTCCATCGCGCAGCGAACGAAGATCGTCGAGCTCTGTGTCGACCCCCGTTGCAATCGTGGATTCTTCGCCAAGTTGAAGCGGTGGTCGCTCCACGAGCGTGCTGCGCACGGCGCTCGCCATCGACGCGCAGTCATCCCACCGGTGCACGAGATGCGCGATCACTCCTGCCGTCGACACCGCGTCAATCGCGCTGGCAACGTCCGGTAGACGCGCCAACGAGGCGCCGAGTGCGGCCATGTCTCGCGGTGTTGCGCGGCCGGCCGCTGCCTTGCTGCCCAGCCGCTCGATATCGCGCACGCCATCGAGCGCGGTGCGCAACGCATCTCGCGCGCTGGCACCCGTAGCCAGTGCATCCACCGCATCGAGCCGCGCATCAATCGCGTTCTTGTCCACGAGCGGTGCCAGCAACCATTGCCGAAGCAGGCGCGCACCCATCGGCGTCATCGTGCGATCGAGCACCGCGAGCAGGGTTCCTGATGTGTCAGTCCCGCGCAGTGATTCAACGAGTTCGAGATTCCGTCGCGTCATTTCGTCGAGCGGCATCGCACTACCCGCGCGCTCGAGGATAGGACGCATCAATTGCGGCAGTCCTGACGGCTGCATCTCCTTCAAGTAGCGAAGCAATGCGCCGCCGGCAGAGATCGCGCGTTCATCGCTCGACTCGATACCAAGCCCGTCGAGACCCTGAAGCTGAAAGTGGCGCGTGAGATCGTCGCGCCCCAACGATGAGTCGAACTCCCAGGCCTCGCGCTCCGTGATCAACACACCATCGAGCGCCGAACTCCTCGGTAGCATGCCACTCCCTTTCGCCACGAGAACCTCTCGGGGAGAAAAACGGGCAATCACCGCGTCTACTTCCGTCGTTGGCGTCATGACGAGACGGAATTCGCCGGTCGATACATCCGCGGCGGCGACACCAATCACACCGGACGTCGTTACATCCAACGCGATGACGAAATTGTTGCGTGTGCCGTCCAGTAAGTCGTCCGCGAACGCAACACCGGGCGAGATCGTCTCCACCACTTCGCGGCGTACGATTCCCTTTGCCGCTTTGGGATCTTCGACCTGTTCACAGATCGCGACGCGATAGCCCTGCTGCACCAATCGGCGCAGGTAGTCCGGACCCGCCTTCACGGGCACGCCGGCAAGCGGTACCTCCGCGGCACCTCCGTTGTTTCGCGAGGTCAGCGTCAACCCGAGCACGCGCGACGCCGTCTCGGCATCCTCGTAAAACATTTCGTAGAAGTCGCCCATTCGAAAGAACAGGATCGCGCTCGGATGCCGCGCCTTGATCTCCCGGTACTGTTGCATCAACGGCGTAGACGAACCGCTCATTACGGGCTGTTCGCTGGTGGCGCCTCAGTGGCGACAAAGCCGATGATTCCTCTCGCACGGAGGGCGGTGACCTCGTCCTGCGCCGCCTGCTTCGTGAGATAAAAATCGAGACGCACGCGAAACGGCTTTGCGTCACCACTCACTCGCGCCTCCACGCCTTTTGTCTTGAGCTTCGCAACAAGACGCTCGGCATCGATGCGCGTGTTGTACGCAGCAAGTTGAATCGTGTAGTTGCCGCGCTTCACTGGCGCCGGTGAAGTTACAGGAGCAGACACCGGCGCTTGCACCGGTGGCGGAGAGACACGCTTCGGTACCGTCGCCGGCACGCGTGCTGTTGTTTTCGCTGACGTGTCACGCGGTGGTGCCGGCGGCGTGGTGGCCGATACCGCTGCCGTTGGCGCGGGCATGACCACTGGCGGCGCGGCAGCAACGTCAACACCTACACATCGACCCGCGAGATAGTCGATTTGATTGCGCACCTCCACGTTTGTGGCGGGCGTCGACGCGCGTGCGGCCGTGACCATTGCGCATCCTGCACGCGTGTCACGCTGCTCGAATGCGAGTCGCGCTGCTGTCAGCGCGGCAGCACCGCGTGCCGGCGTGTTCGCTGAGTGCTCCTTCACAAATCGCTGAAGATGCTGCAACGCGCCCGCACGATCGCCGCGAGCCGTCTCGAGGTCGGCCATGGCAAGCAACGCATTATCGGCGTACGCCGACAGTGGGTATTCCACGATGACGCGTCGATAGTCGCGTTCCGCGTCGGCTGCCGTTTCAGCAAGCGCGCCACGCCAGTAGAGTGCGTCGCCATAGCCCGGCGTTCCCTCAACGGCCTTGCGCAACACCGTGTCGACGATCGCGCGGCCGCCCGCGCCGTTGCCTTCCGCAACCAGTCGCTTTGCGCGACGAAATGTCGAGTCGCTCGGTGAAGTACCCTGGCTGTGCGCTCGGTGTGAGAGAGCTCCTACCAACGCAACGACGACGAGAACAGAACGAAAACGAAATGGCAGCGACATGAGGGAGCGAAGTGTAGTCACGACGCGCGGGGGCTCGAAGCCTGCCCGGTGAGCGAAAGAACCAGTGATGTGAGGAGCTGCTCTTCGGAAGAAATGCGGGAGTCTTTCAGGGCTGCGTCTGCAACGAGCAGGGTGGAGAGCGCAGCGTTGGTGTCGCCTGTCGACCAGTGATCAGAATACTTGGTCCAGGCGCTGATGGCCTCGCCCCACGGACGACCAGGAAACGCACCCGTCTCTCGCAGCAGCGTCATCAACTCGCCATACAATGTTCGCGGATTTGCCCCCCTGCCGCGCGCTGCTGCCGCGTATCCGAGCACGAGTGTCTGCGTCGTCAGGTACATCACGAGGACGACCGCGTTCGTCTTCGGATTCAACAGCACGCCGGGCAGTTGTTCCATTGCGCCCGCGGCATCCTTGGCCGCGATGGCGTCGAGAAAGGCACCGAGCGAGTCGCCGCGCCGGACACCGACAACGGCTTCGATGGCACGTTCATCAATGCGCCCATCCGTGAAGCTCGCCAGTTTTTCCAGCTCCACGGCGAGTTGTTGGAGGTCGTCACCCGTCGCTTCCACCAGCAGCGTCACAGCGTCGGGCGTGATCTCGCGCTTCAGAACGGATTCGGCGTGATACGCCACCCACTTCGGTACGCGATCACCCGTGAGCGGTGCAAACTCGATGGCTGAGCTCTTCTCTGCGATGCCCTTGTCGGCCTTCACTCCACTTGGTGACGCAAGAATCAGTAGTGTGTCCTTCGACGGCTTTGCGAGATATTCGTCCAGAATCTTGCGCGGATCTTTCCGCAGTTTGTCCACGTCACGGATCACCGCCACTCGACGCTCGGTGAGCATAGGCGGTGTGCTAAGCAACACATCCAATGCCTGTGCATCGAGCTCGGCACCGCGTCGAGCCTCGAAGTTGAAGTCGCGAGTAGATGGGTCTACAGCCGCATCCACAACCTCGCGGAGACGCGCATCCTTGAGGAAGTCATCGTCACCGTAGAAGTAGTAGACCGGATCAAACTCGCGCTTCTTGAGCGCGGCGTGAAGAAGTTTCTCGCCTGACGACGCCATGGCGGAAATATACGGCGCTCGAACGTATGTGCGCGGGCGCTAGTGCCGAGGACTTGCGTTTAGCGTCCGGCTTCGTCGCTTGCGAGGTGCCACGGCGCTTCCTGCGCCACAAATACAGCAGGCCAGAACGGCATTCCCGCTGGCGTTGCCGCTACGAGTGTTGGCGCTGTGAGTGCGGATGGAAATTCCGCCGGCTGTGTGGCCACCACGGGCGCCAATCGCACGGCAATTTGTTCATGTGCCTGTGTGCGAAGCGCGACACTTGCGACGCCAACTGCCATGAGCAATCCAGCCGCAACAACGGAGTACGTACCAATTGATCGGCTTGGCGAGGACGGTGCGGACAGTGCCGTGACTCGCAGCAGATCACGCGCAGCACGCTCCTGCTTGAGCCGCATGTTCAGCCGCTCGCTGAACTGCGCGGAGGGTTGAATCGACGGAACATTGCGAGCGAGAAGAAGCGCTCGCCGCACACGTGTGTCGCGGTGGCTGCAGTGTTCACAAACTCTGCGATGCGTCTCCATTGCCTCGATATCGACACCACTTAGCGTGTCGTCGATGAACGCATCGTGCTTCCGTAAGAACTCCCTGCAATGCATCTCGGCCCTTGAACGCGGTGGATCGTACTGCCCTCCGTACCCGCCGTACGATGGCCTGTTCCCTTCCGCAGGGCCAGCATCGACCCAATAGACAACGGCACACCGGACGGTCCCGGTGTGCCGTTGAGCGAGCCGATTGGCCGATTGTTAGTCCACCCAGGGCTCGATAATCTCGGCGAAGGCATTACGTGCCCGATTCAGCCGCGATTTTACCGTGCCAAGATTGCAGTCCGTGATCTCTGCGATCTCCTCGTATGACTTGCCTTCGAGCTCGCGCAGCACAAATACCTCACGATGATGCTCCGGCAACTTGGCGACCGTCTCCGCGACCAGTTCGCGGAGATGGCGCTTGCGGTACAGGTCGTCCGGTCGTGACGTCGTATCTTCGAACTGCAACGGCCGGTCTTCGTCGTCCCAGTTGCCCTTGATCGTCTGGAAGAGCACTAGCGGATTCCGCGAGCGGTTGCGGAGCTCATTCTTCGCGAGATTCGAGGCAATTGTGTACGCCCACGTCGAAAACTTCTTTGACCGGTCAAAGCGGTGCAGGTGTCGGTAGACGCGGATGAACACTTCCTGTACGAGATCTTCCGCCTTCTCGCGATCACCGATCGTGCGATATACGAAGTTCAGCAGCCGCGTCTGATAGCGGTCGACGAGCTCCTGAAACGCACGCTCTTCTCCACCGAGGAAAGCCGTGACGATCTCGGCATCGTCCATCGCGCGTAGCTGTTCGCGGATCGACTGGCCCTGCTGTGCCGTCCGCTTCGTTGCGATGTCAGCCATGGTCTCTCTCTCCTCACCCCGTGGGGCAAATTCGGTCAGTGCTTCGACCATGGATAAGGCAGGGGCCATGCCGTGTTCCATCGCCCATGCTCGTCGCCGTAAGTGCCTGCTATTTAACAGCTTATGACGACAACTCCGGGATTTCATCCCCGCCCTTATTGCTTGTCGTGTCCCTTTTTTGATACACGAAAAGAGAAGGCCCCCGAAGAGTGTCCACCTTTTGACACTCCGCGAGAGCTCTCGGTTTGCTGTCTTTGTATAGTAGAGCTTGCTAGTCGCCGGTTCGGAATCCAGCGACAAACATGATCCCAAACGCGGTCTTGGAGTCCGTTATGGTGCCGTCACGGACAAGCTCGAGTGCCTCTGAAAGGCGGATAGCAATCAGCTCGACAAACTCATCTGCCTCGCGGTTCGGCTCTCCGTGCTCTAACCCGGTGGCCATGAAGAGATGGATGACTTCATCAGTGAATCCGGGCGTGGTCAGGATGCTCGTGAGCTGCTCGAAACGCTCTGCGGTACAGCCCGTCTCCTCCTTCAGTTCTCGCGCGGCGCATTTTGCCGGTGTCTCACCTTCGTCCAGACGGCCAGCGGGGATCTCGTAGATGTAGCCGTCCGCAGCGTACCGGTATTGCCGCATCAGCAGGATCTGTGGCTCTTCACCGGTGGGGTCGCTGAGAAACGGAACAACCGCAGAAGCGCCAGAATGACGCGCGACGTCAAACTCTGCCGTCGTGTCGTCTGGAAAACGAATCGTGTCGCGATTCAGGGTGATGATCTTTCCCGAGTAGATCTCGCGACTCGACACCTGTGCTTTCGGCGTATCGCCTTTGCTCCGCGATCGGAGGGTCTCGGCCGTCACGACCTCGCTTTTCCCCGGCTTATTCACAATGAGGTACCTCCGTCATCCGCGCGAGTGACGTCAACGGCGGCGCCGGTGACCTCGGCGAGTTGATCGACAATCACCGCCGGATCTCCAACCACCACGATGCACAGGTCGTCGGCACGGAGGTGCGACTTCGCTGCTTGCAGTACGCCGGCGGTTGTCACACCACGAACGTGCTCACGGTATGTGTCGTAATAGTCTTTCGGCAAGCCGAAGATGTGCATATTCGCCAACGCCGTCGCGATGGCACTCGTGGTTTCATATCGAATTGGGAAGACTCCATCCAGGTAGTGCGTGGCAAGAGTCAGCTCACCATCGTCTATCTGTCCTGCCCGCATGCGCACGATCTCGTTCAAGATTTCACGAACAGCCGCACCAGTGACTTCGCTCTTCACCGCTGTGCTCACCATGAACGGACCCGCATGGCGACGCCATTCGAAAAGCGAGTTTGCTCCGTAGGTGTACCCGTGCGCTTCGCGGAGATTCATGTTGATCCGCGAGGAAAAGAGCCCGCCGAGTACTGCGTTCATTACGGTGGTCGCGAAATAGTCGGGAATGTTCCGCTTCAATCCCCGATGTCCAACGCGCACTTCGGACTGTGGCGCATCGGATTTGCCGACGACGCGCACGAGCTTTCCCGCTCGCCCTGCATCGACGATGCGTGCCACCGGCGACGGTGCCGTGCCTGTCCAATCGCTGAATCGTTCAGCTGCGAGCGAGAGAGCGTCTTGCTCAGACACGTCACCGGCAACAACAAGCGTCACTCCTGTCGGCACATAGCGCGCGCTGTGGAATGCGAGAACGTCCTCGCGAGTGAGCGCTCGCACGGTCGTCGTGCTTCCCGCTTCCGGGCGTGCGTATCTCGACGAACCGTCGTAGACCGCTTCGTAAAAGCGATCGTCAGCCAGTGTTCGTGGTTCCGCCTGTTGCTGAAGCAAATCAGCCAGCCGCTCCCCCTTGAGACGGCTGACTTCGCGTTCCGGAAACGCTGGGTCGCGTAGAATGTCACGCAGCAGCGAAAAGGCCTCGGGCAAACGCCCACGAAGCGCCGTGAGCGATGCCACGGTAACATCCCAGTCGGCGTGAACTTCAATCGCCGCACCGATCCGCTCGAAGCGATCAGAGAGTGCATTTGCATCCAGGTCACGCGTTCCTTCTAAGAGAAGTCGCGCCGTGAGCGAAGCAATTCCTTCCTTACCATCTGGATCCGTGGAAGCGCCAGCTTCCACAACCGCAAGAACTGTCACCAGCGGAAGCTTCGCGACTGGTGCCACAATGACACCAACACCATTCGGTAAGACGTGTTGGGTGAATCGCGGAAAGTGATACTCGCGCGGCGCCGCGGCCCGCGGCCGCGGTGCTGCTTTGCCAAGGCTGGCGCTCATTGCGCACCCGCTGCTGCAAGCGATGCGTTCTCGTTGTCACTTCCCGCCCCACGCGGCACAAACATCAGCACCGCTCGGTTGTCAGCCCCGAGCCGTTCGCCAATGAACGTGTTGACACGCTCCGCCGTTACTTCGCGATAGCGTTCCGCCTGCACGTTGACCAGCGCGGGATCACCGAAGTATGTGGCAAACATCGAAAGACGATCGGCACGCTCACCGGCTGACTGCAGTGCAACGACCAAGTCCGTCTCAACCAATGCAATAGCGCGCGCGACTTCGTCGTCCGTCACCCGTTCGGTGACGAGGTGATCAAGCTCGCTCATTACCGCCTGCTCGAGTTGCTCCGCGGCAATTCCCGGACGCGCCGTTACATCCACGACAAAGATATCGCTGCCCTTTGCGAGATCGTATGTGAAAGCCGTCGCCTCCGCCGCGGTTTGCTGTTCTCGTACCAGGTGACGATGCAAGCGACTTCCCTTCTTCAGTCCGAGGATCGCGCTCGTCACACTCGCCGCGTAGTAGTCGGCGCTGCCAAACACTGGTGAGCGCGCAGCGATGAATACACGCGGCAGCATGACATCGTCTTCAACAACCTCCCTCGAAGGCTCACCGAACGTTTTTGGAAGCGACATGTCTGGAAGCGGAGGGCGATTGCTGCCTCGAGCGATGCCGGCGAAATGTCGCTTCACCATTTCCCGTACTTCGGATGGATCAAAGTCGCCGGAAATAGTCAGCACCGCATTGTCGGGCGTGTAGTACGTAGCAAAGAAGTGTGCGATGTCGTCGAGACTCGCCGCATCCAGGTCGGACATTGACCCGATCAACGAATGATGAAACGGATGCTCGACTGGGAAACACAGTGCGGGCAAACGTTCCCACCAGGAACCGTACGGTTGGTTGTCCATTGACCACCGTCGCTCGTTCTGTACGACGTCACGCTGGGTGTCGAGCTTCTGCTGCGTCATCGCCGGCAGCAGATAGCCCATACGGTTGGCCTCGAGCCACAGCGCAATCTCGAGTTGATTCGACGGAACCGTCTCGTAGTAGTTCGTACGCTCGAGCCACGTCGACCCATTCAGCGTGCCGCCGGCTCGTTGGATGATCTCGAAATGCTCATTGGCGCCGACATCGGCTGAGCCTTGGAACAGCATGTGCTCGAAGAGGTGCGCGAACCCCGTGCGTCCAGGCCGCTCATTCGCTGAGCCGACATGATACCAGAGATTCACGGCAACGATCGGCGCCGTGTGATCCTCCGAGAAAATCACACGAAGACCATTGTCGAGCTGATACGCGTCTATTGGTATGTGCATGATCGAGTGGTGGTGTTCTTTAGTGTCATATCAGTACTAATTTGTGTCGCCATGCTCAAACAAAATGGTCAGCGGCACTTTCACCGATTCACCGAGCGCGTATTTCCAGCGCTCAACACGGCTTGCTGCGATCGGACTCGTCGGTGTTGGCGATGCGTAGGGCTCGAGTCCGTATTTTCGCGCGATGATCACCAACCGCAGCATGTGAAACGGATCGCTCACAAGAAGTACGTCGCGACGGTGCTGCCCACGCATCAGCGCGGCGACGCCGGCCATGGATTGGCTCGTCGTACGACCAGTATTCTCCAGAAGAATCACGGACGCCGGGACACCACGCTGCTCAGCATAGCGTCCGCTCACCGCGGCTTCACTCGTTGTGTCGCCGGTCCCCTTGCCGCCTGTCACGATGAGATTTGGCGCCAGCTGTCGCTTGAAGAGCGAAATGGCATGATCGAGTCGCGCCCGTAACACCGGTGACGGTCTGCCGACGTACTGCGCTGCCCCCAGCACAACAATCGCGCCGACAGGGCGAGCTTGGTCTTGCGTCTCCCAGTACAGAACGGCCCCAAACGAAAGGAGCCAGCCCATCACGACGGCAGCTGCCGCTGCGAGAGCAATCGTGGCGAGTATCGACCGGCGACGCTGCATTCCTGTGAAGCTAGCACGCGACGTCACGACGGCGAAGCGCGGGCACACCCTACAGCGTGATGCTCTCGTACGGTTCTGGCGCGTGAACCTGTGGATACCCCGCTCCGCGTAGTTGCTCCGCGAATTCGTCTTGCACGTTCGCCTCCCCGTGCACGAGATACACGGCTGGTGTTTGCGCCGGCCTGCCTGCCCGCACGACGTCAAGCCATGCCTGCAGCTCGTGCCGGTCGCCATGGGCGGAGTATCCGCCAAGGACCTCGACGCGGGCACGAAGCGGAATGTCTTCGCCGAGTACTCGAATGACCGGTTTGCGCTCAACGATTCGCCGCCCAAGCGTGTGCTCCGCCTGAAACCCGACTATGAGTACGGTCGTTCTCGGATCACTCGCGTGATTCGCGAGATGATGCAGAATGCGCCCGGCCTCGGCCATGCCGGATGCGGCTATGATCATCATCGGCCCATGGCTGGAATTCAACGCCTTCGATTCGCTTGCCTCTCGTGTGTATCGCACGAGTGGGAAGTGAAACAGGTCCGACACACGCTGAATGAGATCTTCCCCTTGATCAAAGACCTCGGGGTGCATGGCGAAAACGGTTGTTGCATCGATTGCTAGCGGGCTGTCGATATAGATCGGAATCTCCGGAATCCGTCCCTCTCGTGCAAGAACATGCAGGTCGTATACGAGTTCTTGCGTGCGTCCGACAGAAAATGCCGGGACTAGGATTTTTCCGCCTCGTGCCGCTGTGTCGGACACGATCTTTGCCAGCTGCGCGCGCGCGCCCGCGACCGGTGGGTGTTCGCGGTTTCCGTACGTTGATTCGAGAAGCACCACGTCCGCCCCGCCCGTTGGTGGCTGCGGATCACGAATGATCGGGAGCCCCGCCCGACCGATGTCTCCCGAGAACACGATGCGCTTGGTTGCTGTGCCCTCTGTGCATTCGAGCACGACAGACGCCGATCCGAGAATGTGCCCGGCATCCGTGAATGTCGCCCGAACTCCGGGCACAACGTCGAATGCTGTGTTGTATGGCTGGCCAACCATGACTTCCACCGTCTTCGCCGCATCTCGCATGCTGTACAGCGGCTCGATGACTTCCTTCTTCCGCTTCGCCAGATACCTCGCATCCGATTCCTGGATGTGCGCGCTATCAGCGAGCATGATCGCGGCGAGATCGCGTGTGGCAGCCGTACAATGGATGGCCTTTCTGTAGCCATGGCTGATGAGCAACGGCAACCGTCCCGAGTGATCGATGTGCGCGTGAGAAAGAACAACGGCGTCGATGCGGTCCACGTCGATGGGCAGTCGCTGGTTCTTGCTCTGCGTCTCGGTGCGTCGTCCCTGAAACATGCCGCAGTCCAGCAACACCGTTTTCCCGCCAACCTCGAGGATGTGACAGGAGCCCGTCACCTCTCTCGCAGCACCCGCAAATGTGATCTTCATGTCTCGCCGCTCGTACGGTCGCTTGGACGCTCGAAGATGACAGTGAGTCGATGAGCGTCCTGTGACAGATGGGCGGGCCGCCACCCGGCCCGGCTTCGCTCGTTCAGGAGATCCGTCAGCGCGTCTTCGTCATCGCGCGCATGACGCGAGAGGCGCAGCATCACAGCTTGGTATTCTTTCATGCGCGCGAAGTTAGTAGCTTCCGCCACATGGACACCACCCCGGCGTTTCCCACGCTTCGCGTTGCTTCACATCCGCTCGTTCAGCACAAGCTCTCTATCCTGCGTGATCGGGCAACGCCGACCAAGATCTTCAAGGAACTCGTCGATGAGATTGCCACGCTGATCGCCTACGAGGCCACCAGCGAACTCTCGCTCGAGTCCGCTCCCGTTGAAACGCCCCTGGAGCGCACCACTGGAATGCGAGTCGCCGGCAAGAAGCTGACGCTCGTGCCCATCCTTCGCGCGGGTTTGGGTATGGTGGAGGGCGTTGCGCGGCTTGTTCCGGCAGCACGTGTCGGCCATATCGGCCTCTATCGTGATCACGATACACTCGAACCG
Organism: Gemmatimonadales bacterium; assembly: GCA_038323865.1. Lineage (GTDB taxonomy): Bacteria > Gemmatimonadota > Gemmatimonadetes > Gemmatimonadales > Gemmatimonadaceae > AG11. The sequence goes on along the minus strand of JBBQHJ010000003.1, from coordinate 15,268 downwards.
GTCGACTACTACTTCAAGGTTCCTGGTGACGCCGGCGAGCGAGATTTTTTCCTGCTGGACCCCATGCTGGCCACCGGAGGGAGCGCTGCGGCCGCGGTTGCTTCACTCAAACGAGCCGGAGCAACGCGCATTCGCTTCCTCTGCCTTGTCGCAGCACCGGAAGGTGTGCGCCGCCTTGCTGAGGCTCACCCGGATGTGATCGTGTACTGCGCTGCGCTCGACCGTGAGCTCAACGAACAGGGGTACATCCTGCCCGGGCTCGGTGACGCGGGTGATCGCTTGTTCGGTACGCGTTAGCGCCGAATCAGCCGAACCACTCCCGCGGGCAGTCGCGCTGCTGCCGAGAGGCGTCGAGCACCCATTGCTGCGCGGCAACGTCCGTGATTTCCGATGGCACGACGTTGAACCATTGCGTGGCAATACGCATATCACCAACACGTCGCCATAACTCGCCGACCAGATACGTCAACACGCCACGTTCCTCACGCGCGACACCATCGTAGCTCGACAGCGCTTCTTCGAACTTCCACGCCGCCTTTCGACGGAAGAAGCGTTCAGCTTCACTGTCGCCTTCGTCAACGCAACACCAAGCAGCGCGCAGTAGAAGGTCGGCAACATGGCGAGCGTCGAGCCCCTGCCATTCCGCTACTTTCGCCGCTGCTTCGTATTTCTCAGAGCCGGCAACGGCGCACGTCGACACTTGCGGGGCCAGCTCGTTCCAGACGTGCTCACGCAGAACAGGCGTTACCTCCGCTTCTTCTGTAAAATCCCGCTCAGCCCCTGAGTAGCCACACCGGTTGCACATGTGGATCAGGAACGGCAATGGCTGCGTCCCGGCGGCACGCTCGTGAAAATCCGTGCGTTTGCCGCCGAATGAATTCGTCGAAATCACTTGCTGTGATCTGAACCGCGTTTCGCACACGGGACAGCGCAACTCGATCTGCTGGAGCGTCGTCATCCAATTCTCCTTGCCGCACGACCTTCTTTCGAGGAATACCAAGGAAAGAAGCGTGCCAATGCCAGTTGGTTGTGCGATGTCTCTTGTTCACGCGTTTCATCGCGGCTATCATTCCGCGTCCAAACGCGCCACGATTTCTGGCGCTCCCGTTCGTGCAACGGGTCCTCGCCTCGCTCTTACGCAGGTAGCTTCCGGCTAGAATGCTGATCAACCTGCTGCCTGATTTTTTCGCAGTACTCAATAGCACCGATCGCGTCGCCGCCTACCAGCGCTACTTCCAAGCCCACCGCCGTCTCCTCGATCCTTACTGGCACAACTACGTCGTTGACCCCGAAGGGCCTCACTTCGGTGACGTAGTTCGCGCAACCGCGCTCGCGGACCGTACAGATCTTCTCGAGATGCTCGAGCGCACCGATGTGGTAAGCCTTGCGCGGACGACGGAACAACTCACTGCGGAGTTGCTCGCTCAGGATACCGACGTCGATATCGTCTTGATGGTCGGCGTCGGAGCCGCCAATGCGGGCGAACTCGTGGTCGACGGTCGTGGTATCGGCTTTGTCTGCCTTGAGCATTTCACCTCGGTAGCCAATCCGGACACACAGGGTCTTGGCCTCGACCCTGAACTGCTTCCCCTCTGGCTTGCTCACGAGCATGCGCACGCCGTGCGCTATACGTCGCCCACAAGTCGCAGTGAAATGCGTCATCTCGTCGAGGCGGCCAATGGCTACTACTCCTATTGGGATACGGGCCAGCTCGCGCCCTTGCGTGAGCTGTTGGTAAATGAAGGTCTCGCTGTTCACGTCTCGCAGATGATCAGCCCCGGCCATGCGGCGTGGGAGTATTTCGGTTTCGCACGGCGACAATTCGCGCGCGTCCGTGAGCTGGAATCTGTCGTCACACGTGCCGTGAGCGAGGACCTGGATCGTGCAGGCCTAGGCCTTCGATTGCGCTATCTCTCTGGCGGCATGAGCGACGAGGCACGCACAGTCGATCGATACGTTCTCCCGGAGCGCAGCGGCTATTACCTCGGCGCACGCATGGTGGAAGCGGCCATCGCCGAACGCGGTATGGCATGGGCCATTCGCGCGAGTGCTGGTGAGCTCGACGCGCTTGCGCGCGACGCGGCCGCGACGGCTTAGCCGCCTACTTCCCTACACAAAAGCTGCGAAACACCACGTCGAGGATGTCCTCGACGTGAATGCTTCCAATGAGCTCTCCAAGCGCGGACGCCGCTTCTCGAACGTGTGTCGCGGCAACGGGAGCTGGCAGTTGGTCACGCATCCACACATCGATGAAGTCTTTGACTTCTATGTGAGCGCGTCCTACAAGGACGCGATGGCGTGTGCGTGTTAGTGTGAACTCGTCAGGTGCATTCGTCCCGTGAGACGCCTTGATGACACCCTCCACATGCTCCAGCAGCTCGTGAAGACCGGCACGCGTGGTTGCACTGACCATCGCGTCCGGTATGGTGTCGTACTGTCCCTGCGTCGTATCGCTCTTCATGCCTACGACAATCACTGGCGCCGTTGTGTGGCGTTGTAATGTCTGTAGCGTTTCGCGGGCTGTCTCAGGCTCCACACAGGCGAGCACAACGGCGGCTTGTCCCAGATAGCGCGCTGTCGTTTCAATGCCCAACAGCTCGATGGGATCTCCGGTATCACGCAGCCCCGCAGTATCAACAAGCCGTAGCGGATATCCTGGAAGATCAAGCACCGCCTCGATCGCATCACGTGTTGTTCCGGCAAGGCTCGTCACTATGGCGCGGGCTTCACCCAGCAGCGCGTTGAAGAGTGACGATTTTCCGACATTTGGTGCTCCGGCGAGTACGACCAGGGCACCATCGTGAATTAGTTCGCCACGTGCGCCGGTCGCGATGAGTTGCTCAAGGGCCGATTGGAGATCACGCGCTGATGCGAGAATCCGATCACGTGGAATTGGGCCGTCGTCTTCCTCGGGAAAGTCGATGTCATACACAAGCATGCTTTCGACCACCAACAGCTGCTCTCGAAGCCTGAGGAGTTGCTGGGAGAGGCCACCATCCAGCTGCCTGAGTCCCTGTCGGTGCGCTGCCGAGCTGCGCGCATCGATGAGGTCTGCGACGGCTTCTGCCTGGATCAGGTCCAACTTTCCATTCAGCACGGCGCGACGCGTGAACTCCCCTGGCTCGGCCAGCCGTGCCCCGGCTTGAATAGCAGCACGTAGAACGGCTTGAGGAACAACGAGACCACCGTGAGTGGAAATCTCGACAACGTCTTCCCCTGTATATGAGTGCGGTCCCTTGAACCACCACGCTATTGCGTCGTCGAGCAGCGCTCCGTCTACGTCATGAACGGTGCAGCGCCCTAGTTGCCGCGCATCTGTCGGCATTGGACGAAGAAGCTTTCGCGCGACCTCGTGGGCCGCCGAGCCGCTGATACGTACCACGGCAATCGCACCTCGCCCGGAGGCCGATGCAATTGCGGCAATTGTTGATTCGCTTTCGGGGAGTATGCCTTTGAGGTCCGTGCTCGTCACGTACGAATTGGTCGTATGTCGTCGCTATTTACGTCCAATTTTTCACCAGGTTCAAGGATGTGCACCTGGTCGCGTCTAGCGAAATGGGTGAGAGACTCACGGAGACGATTGATGGCATCGAATGCAGTCGCCGTGACATGGTGAAACGCGCCCCAGTGATAGGGCAGCATGGCTCTGGCCTTCAGGATCTCGAACAGCGCGAGCGCGTCGTCACCAGTGAGGTGGCCACGTCGAAAGCCCGGCTTCCAGGATGGCGCATAGCCGATGGGAAGGAGTGCGACATCCAACTGCCGGTTCACTGACCACAAAACGCGCTCGATCAGATGGTGTGTCCTCTCCGTGAGCGCTGTGTCACCAGCAAAAAAGACGCTCTCGGGGCCCGCCTCGATGAGGTACATGTTCGCCGCACTTCGCCAGCGATCAAATCCATAGCGATTGCCCCGATGCGTTGCTCGGGCAGCATGGATTTGCACACCACCTGGCATTAGATGCGTTTGGCCCTCGTCGAATGGAATTGCATGTGAATACCCCTTCCGTTGAAGCCATCTGGCGATGGCCGGTGGTGCGATCAAGGGGATTGTTGAAGACAGCTTGTCCAACGACTTGAAGGAGAGGTGATCCGCATGCGCGTGCGTCAGGAGAATTCCGTGCAATTCGGGAAGCTTCTCAAGAGCAATGCCCGGCGCTGTCACCCGTGGCAGAAAGCGCCCCAGTGCGTTTTCGAAATTGGGATCGGTAATGAGCCGAAGACCCCCAATTTCAATCAAAAGCGTCGCATGCCCGATGTAAGTGATCTGCACAAAGCCCGTATGAGCACAGGGCGCGCCAGTACGTTCGGTGCGCCCTGTACTGGCTGCAGATCGTCGAAGTCAGGCCGTTCGTTTTCGGCGCCCGGATGATACCGTTGCCGTTTCAGGCGGTGGGTTCTTTCCACGCTCCTGGGCTAACAGCCATTGCTGTGGAATCGCGGCGAGGTTCTGCACGGCGTAATAGAGATTCAAGCCAGACGCGAAATTGAAGAACAGTGCCGTCAACATCACCGGCATCATGTAGCTCATCATCTTCGCCTGCGGGTTCGGCGGGGCGTTCCGCATGCCGATCCACGACATCAGGTACATCGACGCGCCCATGAGCAGCGGCGTGATGAAGTACGGATCACGAAGCGAGATGTCCGGAAGCCAGAGGAATGAAACACCCCGGAACTCAATCGTGTTGTTGAACACGAAGTACAGCGCAAAGAGCACCGGCATTGGCAGCAGCATCGGAAGGCATCCCATGAGCGGACTCAATGGGCTCATGTCATGCTCTTTGTAGAGCTTCATGATGGCCTCCTGCTGCTTCTGCGGATCGTCAGAATGCTTCTTCTGGAGTGCCTGCAGTGATGGTTGGAGACGCTGCATCTTCATGCTGGTGCGCATCGCACTCTGGTTGAGCGGCCAGAGAAGTAGTCGAATCGCCACACCGAAAAGTACGAGCACCCATCCGTAGTTCAGATGTGTGCTGCGCTTCATCCAGAGCAGCACACGCATTACTACGGCGGCAACTGGCTGTACCACACCGTGGAACCAACCGGCATACGGATTAACCTGGTCGAGGTCCCCACCAAGCTGTTGCAAACGTTCGAAATCCTGGGGGCCCGAGTAGATGTCAAAAGTTGCAGTACCGCCCTTGAGCGGCAGGGCTACAACTGTCGCTGCATGCGAGACAGCCCTTCCTGTCTTGGGAACTCCAAGAATACTGAGCCCCGAGAATGGCGATGACGTACCGCGAACGGCGATCAAGAAGTACTTGTTTCGAATGCCGACCCAGTTGAGCGGCCCTTGCTCGACGCGCCTTTCTACGGTGTCGAGCTTCGAATAGCCAACGCTTTCTACGCTACCACGTGCCGGCCGATAGCTGATGGCAAGATGTCCCAGATCATCGCTGGTATCCGGCTCATTCGAGAACAGCTGCTTTGCGAGCTGTATGTGCAGCGAACTGTTCTCTGGTGCTCCGCCGAGCGAGACATTGACGTGCAGGAGATAATCGTCCTTGGCGGTCGATGGAATTGCGTATGAAATTCGGAGCGGCGCTCCATTGACCACTCCGGAGTACTCGACCGTGCCTGCTCCGCCCTCCGCACGTGCCAGCTGTACGGTGTCTAGCGCGATTGTATCACGCGGCGTCACGAGCGTATAGCGAACGAGACGATCATCACCTGCGATCAATTCGGCACTTTTGTGCTGCGATCCTGGCCGTCGAGATGGGTAGCTGTCGAGTGTTACTGCGACAGGGGCGCCACCGGCATTGGAAAAGAGATACTGCGCCCGCGGGCTCCGCGCCCGCAGTGTGTCCCCCACCAGTACTGGTGTTTTGATCGCCTGACTCTCGAGGAGCGGCGCAGTCTGCACGGCTGTCTCTGCCACCACAGACGTTTGAGTATTACCAACGCGCAATTGCGCGCTATCCACGGGAATTGTCGGACGCGTTCCCTTGGAGAACACGAGCGGCGTAATGACGATGACGATGGCGGTCAGTACGAGCGCGAGAAGATATCGCTGATTCATGAGATAGTGGTGTTGCCTCTAGCTGTCGTCACGGAACCGGGTCATATCCGCCGGGACGAAAGGGATGGCACCGACCGATTCGTTTGATGGTAAGCCAGCTGCCTCGCATTGCTCCATGTCGCTCCAGTGCTTCAATCGCATATGCAGAGCAACTCGGATAATAGCGGCAGCTGGGAGGCATGAGATGTCCAAGTGAGACCTGATAGCCTCGTACGAACAATACGAGAAGTGTCTTCATCAGGGGTCTAGCTCTCGTTACCCGGTTGCAGCTCGTGACCTATCCGGTCTATGTCGAGACGGAGTAACTCAAAGGTCGCGTCATATGTAGTAGCCCGCGCGATCAGGACGATGTCGTGCGACGGTTTTCCTGGTATCAGCACAGTACGTGCAAGTTCGCGGAGCCGGCGCTTCAGCTTGTTTCGTTCGACTGCCGAATGTTTTGCCTTTGGGACGATGAGCCCGATCCTCGACTTACCTGGATGCGGAAAAGGGGAAACGCTGAATCGGACGTCGAGAAATCTCGTCCGAATGCGCTTCCCCTCTCGTAACATGCGCTGTAGATCCGGACCACGCGTGATCCGACACTCACGCGGGAATCCTGAAGACACGAGCGCTGAATCAGGCTCCGGCGTACTTGTCCGGGATCCGGACCGTCAGCTGCTTACGGCCTTTCTTGCGTCGACGGGCCAGTGTGGCACGGCCCCACTTCGTTTCCATCCGTGCACGGAATCCGTGCGTCTTCAGGCGTCGCGTGTTACGCGGCCGATATGTTGGCTTTCCCATAAACAGACTCCAGATACGGACTAAATCAGTTCGTGATACAGACTCGGAACGGTAGTAACTCGATGCTCATAAGTCAAGCTGTAGCAAGCGTCTAGCTATCGCTCGCCAGGATGCATTAGTCCGAGATCGTGTGTCCGGGCAAGTCCGCATTGAACCATTTGCTTTTTCCACATGACACGGATAGTTTCGCTCCCCCTCCTTGGAGTTTTCCACATCCGGCATCAATGACGCTTTCGGCGACAGAAGTTTGGACTCGCATCCTCGATCGCGCCCGCCAAGAGTTGTCGGAGCAAACATTCCGCACATGGCTCGAGCCTACTGAGCCACTAGCCCTAGAGGATGACCGTCTCCTTGTCGGCTCGCCCGATCGATTTGCAGCTGATTGGAATGAGACAAAGCATGCTGAGTTCCTAAGTCAGCTTGCACCCATTGTCTTGGGGCATCCGCTGAGGATTGTTTTTCAAGTTCACGAAGAACGGAAAACAAGAAACCAGATGGATTTTTTCGTGGCACCGATACCTAAGATGGAATCACCAATACGCCAGAATGGCGCCAATAATATAGCAGCACTGAGTGACCGATACACCTTTGGTCATTTCGTAATCGGTAAATCGAACGAGTTAGCGGCTGCTGCGGCTCATGCTATTGCTCAGGCGCCTGGTCGAGTTTATAACCCTCTTTTTCTATACGGTGCTACTGGACTTGGTAAGACACACTTGATGCAGGCTGTAGCACACGACGTGTTGTCGCATCGACCAGAGACTCGGATCACGTATATCGGAACAGAACAATTTACTAATGAGATGATTGGGTCAATCCAGAATCGCTCGATGCCTGATTTTCGTCGGCGCTATCGTGAAACAGATCTTTTACTCGTTGACGATGTGCAGTTTTTGAAAGGCAAAGAAGCAACCCAAGAGGAGTTTTTCCATACTTTCAACGCGCTCTATGAGGCCGGCCGGCAGATTGTTCTAACTAGTGATCGACCACCTTCAGAGATTCCTGGTCTTGAGGCTCGTCTCGTCAGCCGCTTCCAATGGGGAATGGTTGCTGATATCGAGACCCCTGATCTCGAACATCGGATCGCAATTCTTCGGAATAAAGCCCTTCTTGACCATTTGGAGCTCACAATTCCAGATGATGTCATCCGGTTTATTGCAGAGCATGTTCGATCAAGCGTGCGAGAGCTTGAAGGATCCATTATTAAGCTTCTCGCATATGCTTCACTGAAGCACCGTGAGATTACGGTAGACGTTGCACGAGAAGCGCTTCGTGACAAACTGCGCCCAACCGATCTAACCGCGACGGTGTCTGGTGGCCTCTCCGTCGAATTGATTCAAGGAGCTGTGGCTCGAGAATGGGGCGTAACAGCTGAAGGATTACGATCAAAAGTACGAACAAAGGCACTTACCGCACCTCGTCAAGTAGCAATGCATTTCATGCGTGAGCTTCTTGGAATGCAGTTAGTAGAGATTGGGTCCGCTTTTGGTGGACGAGATCACTCAACAGTTATTCATAGTCTAGAGCGAGTCACTAGCTCAATGCGTGAAGAGCCTGGCTTTGCTCACCGAGTGGGAAAGCTTCGTAGTGAATTTGAGGCTCTTACTGGATAGGAAAGAATCCACACATTTATCTGGTTCTACACAAGTTTCTCTATTCAAACGTCCCTCTTTTGTAGATAAATGAGATTCCCTACATTCTTTCCACAGGGTTAGTCGTCAGCTAAACTAGCTTCAGATATATACTTAGCTGGCTATCTACATCTTTGAACATACTCTACGACTACTACTTATTTGATTCTCAAATAGGATAGTAGAATAGAAAACGACGGTTTCCACAACACAACTCGGTATAGGAGCAGTGATGCGGTTTACCATTTCCCGGGAAAAGCTTCAGGAAGGTCTGGCAGCTGTCGCGGCAAGTATTCCAGCCAAGACAACTCTGCCGGTCCTTGCCAACATTCTTGTCGAGACAACGGACAAGGGTATTCGGCTTTCTGGGACAGACCTTGATATTGCAGTCAGTACCGAGGTGACAGCTGATGTTGAGGCATCCGGAGGTATTACAATCCCGGCAAAGAAGCTCTCAGAGATTGCTCGAGAACTACCGCCTTCACCTGTACGGATTGCCGCTGCCGGCGAACAACGGATTACGCTTGATTGTGGGCGCTCGCACTTCAAGATCCTGGGTTTACCGAAAGACGAATTTCCGAGCTTTCCAGTAGTGCAGTTCAAGGATAGCTGGCGCATTCGATCCGGCGATCTTCAGAAACTTATTTCTCATACAGCATTTGCAGTCAGTACGGAAGAAAGCCGCCCAATTCTTAATGGCGTACTTTGGGAACTGCACCCGGAATCAATGCGGATGGTCGCAACAAATGGTCATCGTTTAGCCAAGATGGAGCTCGGGATAAAAGCCAGTGGTGCACCTTCAAGTGATTTAATTGTTCCACCGAAGGCACTTGAACAGGTACGTCGATTATTTCCCGCCGATGAAGAATTGGAAATTGCTCGGGGAGAAAATCATCTAGGGTTTCGGTCGCCGTTCACCGCTGTGTTTACTCGACTCATCGAAGGGCCGTATCCGAATTATGACCAGGTCATTCCAAAGGACAATGATCGTGTCGCCATTGCTGACAAGATTGCCCTTACGAGCGCTCTAAAACGTATGTCGGTTATTGCATCGGATCAAACCCACCGAATCCGTCTTTCATTCAATGCGGGGATGCTTCGTTTTAGCGTTCAAACCCCAGATCTCGGCGAGGCCACTGACGAACTTGCAGTTCGCTATAACGGTGATCCGTTAGATATCGGATTTAATGCGAGCTATCTCCTGGAGATTCTCCGCTATATCCCAACAGAAGAAGTTCGGCTTACATTCAAAGCGCCCGAACGTGCCGCAACTGTTGAACCGGAAGGCTGGAAAGATCCGTCCTCATACTTGTGCCTGGTGATGCCGCTCCGTCTAGTCGACTAAGTCGTACCGGCAGAATTAGTACTTTATGTTTTTAATGCTACTAATTCTGAAAGAAACCAAGCAGTAAGTTGGGATCTGAGGGGAAGAGAAGAAAGAGAGAGCTATCAGCCCGTAAGCCGGGTTTTGTCGAGCGAAAAACTGCTCGGACGATCATTCCTCTAGGAATGCAGTTTACCTGCATTCTCAAGCAGTCTACCCGCAGCTTCGATCGGGATGAGCAGTCCCTCGCTGCCTATTTGACCTTGCTCCTGCTGGGGTTTGCCAAGCCAGAATTATTACTAATTCTGCGGTGAGCTCTTACCTCACCATTTCACCCTTACCGGCATCATAATAATGCCGGCGGTTTATTTTCTGCTGCACTGATCCGTCAATGCCATAAGACATTGCCCAGGTATTACCTGGCAGCATGCTCTATGGAGCCCGGACTTTCCTCGAGCCAAGGCTCGCGATCGTCCAGCTGATAACTCTTCCCTCTCGGGTATCAATCTATCGCTGCCTGAGAGAATTGAAGGGGTCAAGCAGAAATAAGGTGACGCGCATATGACGCGCTTACCGTACCGTGAGTGTACGGCTCAATCAGCCAAAGGCGCCCCTATTCTCGCTAATTACGAGGACACTCTCATGCCCGATGAAAAGACGAGTGAGCTACTGCCCATCTCAACTTTGCTTACACCAGCAGAACGAACCCGTGTCGATGCTGCCGGAGAAGGTTTCTATCAGACGCTTCACCGAGAATGCGTTGAAGATCTAATTGTAGATGCAAAGGCTCATCAGGTACATGCAATCCTCGTTTCGGTTGCATACGCGACAAGCCAGCCTATCAGGATTGGTTCATTCGTTCGTGAATTTCCTCGTATCCCAGCCGTTGCCTTGCTAACAGAGCTAGAGGCGAAAAGTGCGCAAACAGTACTTGCACTTGGTCGGAGTGGGGTAAATAGGCTGGTTGACGTGCGAACACCAAACGGATGGAGAGAACTACGGGGTGCTCTGATGGCGGACGCGGGGCAAAGCATCCAGCGTATTGCCATTAGTCAACTTCTTATCGATCTACCAGGAATCACTGACGACTGCTGGAAGTTTCTAGAACTGCTCTTCACGTGTCCGGCGCGTATTACGAGTATCACTGTTTTCAGTCGTGAACTCGGTGTCCTCCCAAGCACACTGATGAGCAGATTCTTTCGGATGGACCTTCCAACGCCAAAAGACTATCTAGCCGCCGCAAGACTTGTCCGAGCTGCACGCCTCTTTGAGAATGCCGGCTTTTCAATTGCGAACGTGTCGAATCACCTCGAGTATAGCTCTCCACAGAGTTTTGGCAGACATGTACGAGGCGTTCTCAACATGACGGCAGGCACATTCAGAACGCAATATGACGGGGCGGGCATGCTTGAATATTTTCGTCGAGAGCTGGTACTTCCGTATCGGGACAAATTGATCGAGTTCCACCCGCTTGGCCTTCCACCGTCACTTCGATAATGCCATTTCCGAAATAATCTGGTGCGCGGTCACCAAGGACAGTACGGAAACTCCGGATTGTTCAATTGCTTCGTGACCACCCTCCTCACGATCGACGAGTGCTAACACTCCGAGAACCGTCGCACCGACAGTCTGTAAAGCGCCAATGGCACGAAGCGCTGATCCACCGGTGGTAATTACATCTTCGATTACGACAACTCGATCGTTGGTCTCAAATGGACCCTCAATAAGCCGGCCAGTTCCATGGGTCTTGGCTTCTTTTCGAACGGTAAAGGCTCGCAATGGCTTCGACGTCGCTGCACTCGCATAGGCAATGGCATAACTGATTGGATCGGCACCAAGCGTCAGCCCTCCGATCGCATCCGGATTCCATTTCGAGGAAATAGCGTTCAAGGCAAGTGGCCCGATGAGCGATAGACCATCAGGGCTCATTGTGGTCAATCGTGCATCGATGTATAAAGTTGATTGCCGTCCCGAGGCGAGTGTGAACTGCCCCCGCCGTGCGGATCGTTTTGCGAGAAGTGCGACGAGCTGATGATGGTCATTCCTGAGAGCCATGGACTTAAGAGATTCAGGGTTTTCCGGAATATCCGGAGGAACTGGCGACAACAGAAATCTCGGACTGGGCCTGTTTTCCCGCTTTCTGGGCGCCGTGTTTCTGGTTCTTGTGTGTGGTCTACTACTTTTGGATCGGGCACTCCTCCAGGCGAATCACGACCAGACGAAGCTCGATGCGCAAGCAGCGAGCTTGCTCGCTGAAGCGTTTGTCAACGAAGAAGCGGCTCTCCTTGAGCGCATCAAGGCAAACCTGCACTGGGATACGGAGTCGGGGAAGCCCAACCTCCCCGATGAAATCATCACACTGATTCAACAACGAACAGACCTGCGCGGATTGTGGATTGCGGATGGTTCTGGAATACGTCGTATTCTCTCAAGAAACGATAGCGCGCGTGTTGACAGCGCCTACCAGGTTGCCGCGAACAGTCGTTTTGTAACACTCGCGCACACCGGGCGGGTTCAATCGATCGTCTTTGTAAATGGGATTCCCGCGCCGGACGGAAAGCGTCGTGGCACAATCGGTCTGGTAGTTAGACCGGAAGATCTTCGCCGCCGGCTGATGAGGCTCGATATCTCCAGTCGGGTGAGCCTTTCCATTTTGGCCAGTGGGGACACGCTTGCCCTGCTTGGTGATCCTGAGGGCATGGCGCAGGCGCTAAACGAGGCGGAACGTACAATTAAGCTGCCGAATGGCGGTACGTGGATTCTCAGATCAACGCACGCGCTGACAGCGCGAAGTCTTCGTTGGGCTGTGTGGGCCCTTGGTATCTTGGGCGTGCTTTTCCTAGCGCGAGGTCTATTGCGTGAGCAACAACGCGCAATCGAGGCAGCGGGACGGTCAAGCGAACTCGAACGGCTCTATAGTGACGTCAAACGAGCCAATCAGGCAAAGAGCGAGTTCCTGGCGAACGTCTCGCATGAACTACGGACGCCGCTGAATGCGATTGTTGGTTTTGTCGAGCTGCTTCGTGAGGGATTTTACGGAGACCTATCACCTCGTCAGGTCCCTCCAGTCGACCGGATTGCCGCGTCCGCGACACATCTCCGCCATTTGGTAGATCAAGTACTCGATATTGCAAAGATTGCGGCCGGGCGGCTCGAGGTGCATGCCGAGACGATTGTTCTCAGGCCGTTTGTCCTGAATATCGCGAGTGAACTCGAATCACTTGTGAGCGAAAAAGGACTGTCGTTTTCCATTACGGTGGGAGCGTCCCTTCCGCGGGTACGCACCGACCCGGCCCATCTTCGTCAAATCCTCATCAACCTGATCGGTAACGCCGTCAAATATACGCAGAATGGTACTATTTCCATTCGAGCACGGTTAGTCACGGATGCACCGCGGTCCGGAGCGGGAGTTGCCGTCTCAGGTGACGAGCCGGTTGCACGAGCGCCAAAGGCTGGTAGTTGGATTGCGCTACAAGTTGTGGATACGGGCGTGGGAATCGCGCGCGATGATCTGGAGCGCATCTTTGATGAATTCGAGCAAGTCAATGCAGGTCCACGAGGCGATTCGATGAATCGCGGAACGGGTCTTGGACTCGCTATTTCTCGTCGACTGGCCCGAGTGCTTGGTGGAGAGATCAGTGTCGAAAGCGAACTAGGGCGAGGGAGCACATTTACAGTGTGGCTTGCTGTCAATGCAGCGGACCTTGTCCGTGACCCCGTCCTGTCACCAACAGCAGACCCACCCGTTAGCGCTTAAAAATGTCCTTAACCCGGGAGAAAATTCCGCTCTTCGATGGCGCCTCGGCCTTCGATAAGGCTTCGACCAGATCTTTGGCAAACGATACGGTATCGGTATAACGCTGACGAGGATCCTTGCTTAGCCCTCGCATGATCACCTGCTCAACTGCGGCAGAGAAGCGCAGGTTTGGACGAGCAGCATTTAGGGGGATCGGCGGCTGTGAAAGCAACTGCGAAAACATTTCACGGGGGGTCTTTGCCGTGAACGGGAGACACCCGGTGAGCAACAGATATGCGATGGTTGCTAAACTGTATTGATCGGCAGCGGGAGATACGAGCTCACCCGACAGCGCCTCTGGCGCAACGTACATGAGTGTGCCGACAAAGAACCCAGCGCGTGTGAGGCGCTGTTCTGGAGCGATATCTGTGTCCGTGGCGATGCCGAAGTCGAGTAGCTTGACCTGTTTAGTGGCCGGATCGTAGACCACGTTATCTGGCTTCAAGTCGCGGTGAACAATTCCCACAACGTGTGCAGCGTGAACTGCGTCCGCGATCTGTGGAATTATTCGCGCCACTTCATCGGCCGGCAAAGGCCCATGTTGCTTTGCATAGCGTTCAAGCAGCTCGCCAGCGGCCCATTCAATGGCAAGAAAATGCATGCCGGGTTCAGCCTCTCCTACCTCGAGAGTCTTGACCACGTTGGGATGCTGGACCCGTTCGCCATAGCGGGCCTCTCGGACAAAGCGAGCAACGGCGGTTTTGTCCTGGCGAAGCTTCTCTCGAAGCACCTTCACCGCAACAACGCCGTGCGAGGCATGATCAGCGCGAAAGACAGCGGACGTTCCGCCCTCTCCAACTTCTGCGCGCAGCGTATATCCGGCGAGTATTCGCCCGACGAGGTTCTCTTTCGGCACGTGGCGAACCTAACGTCTGGAAGCAGGGCCAAGCAAGCAGCAAGAGCAGCAAGAGCATCACGTTCGGGGAGAAACGCGCTGAGACGTCGTAGTACCATGCTCCTCGTTTTCTTGACAAAGAATCAGAGAGTTCCTATATAGGCGCCCACGTGCTGCCGTGGCATCCATGGTCGCCGCTGTTCGCATCGATTCACTTCGTTGGAGACAGGTTGCAATGGCCAGAGGGAAAGTAAAGTGGTTCAACGATGCCAAGGGGTACGGCTTCATTGAGCAGGAGGGAGGCGAGGACGTCTTCGTCCATTTCTCCGCGATCACGATGGACGGCTTCAAGACGCTTGCCGAAGGTCAGGAAGTTGAGTTCGAGATCCAGACGGGCGCCAAGGGGCTTCACGCCGCCAACGTACAACGCGTGACCTGAGTAGTTCAGTTTGACACGCCTGGTCCTGCAACCGCCTGCCCCAGTGGCAGGCGGTGCTGTTTGGAGGGTATGGTTCTCGTGTGACTGATCCAACCTTTTCTACGCCGGGCGACATCGCCCGCCCAACCCGGTCGAGACTCTTTCTTGTCGACGGGTATGCCCTCATCTATCGCGCATTCTTCGCGTTGATCTCGAGACCGTTGACGACGGCCCGAGGGGAAAACACCTCGGCAGCGTGGGGCGTCGTCAACTTCCTCCAGCGACTGCTCGCAAATCATCAACCGGACTATCTCGGCTGGGTTCACGACTCCGGACTGAGTTTTCGGCATGAGGTATACCCCGCGTACAAGGCGACGAGGGAAAAGCTCACCGCCGAACTCCAAGACGATTTCAATCGAGGCATGGAGCGCATTGGCGATCTGCTCAATGCGTATCACGTTCC
>JBBQHJ010000002.1:0-74327 GCA_038323865.1 Gemmatimonadales bacterium | reverse complement strand
CTTTCACCAACATCCTCGGCGCAACGAAGCTTACTGGCCGCTTCGGTGTTGGGAATTCATTCGGCGTGGTGAACGCCGTCACCGAGCTTGTCCGCGGTGCGAGCGGGTCCACGATTGAGCCGCTCACCAACTATCTCGTGCTGCGTGGTGTGCGTGAGACGCGAGCGGGACAAACACAGTATGGCTTCGAGGTGACGGATGTTCGTCGTTCACTCGACGCCGCGACCACTCCACTGCTCCGCCGTTCCGCGACAACCGCGCTCATCCAAGGCTATTCGCGCTTTGCGCAGAACAAGTGGGAGCTCATGTCGTATGCGGGATTCAATCGTGTTGATGGTAGCCGCTCGGCGATTGCGCTCACGCAGCGTAGCAGCGTGCACTACTACCAGCGCCCCGACCACGAAGAGCGCTATGACACCACCCGCACATCACTCGGCGGCGTCATCTTCGCGGGTGGCTTGAAGCAGGTCGGCGGAACGGTGCGGTATGAGAACGTCCTTCGCTTCGCGCAACCTGGCGCCGAGTTGAATGACTTCGGCTTTGTGACGCTGGTGAATGATGTCTCGTTCAAGCAGACGATCGACCTGCGACAGACGTCGCCGAACAAGTGGTTTCGGTCGTCATTTTCGACGGGGTCGTTTGATTCGCACTGGACCACTGGCGGGTTGCTCGCTGCGCAGGTGCTGTCGTTGCACGGCAGTGCGAGTCTTGCCAACAATGTGAGTGGCGCGATCACGAGTAGTGTCAGCGAGATTGGCGGCACGCATTGTGTGAGTTGCGCGCGTGGCGGGCCGGCACTGAAGCAGTCGCTCAAGGAAGGCATCCGCTTCGATCTCATCGGTGATCCTCGGCCGATGTTTGTCCCAAAGGCAGCGTATCGTATTGGAAGCAGTGACGGAGGCCGTTCGTGGTATCGCGGCGCGGATCTTGGTTTCGATGTGCGCGTGGCGAGTCGTTTTTCGGCGTCGGCTGCCGCCGTGTATGACCACGTGGTGAATGACCAGCAGTGGGTGGCGAACTACGGCGCGTTACGCAGTGACACAACACACTACACGTTCGCGCGACTGGACCAGGACATACTCTCGCTGACCATGCGCGGGAACTGGACGGCCACGCCGGTGCTGTCGTTTCAGTTGTATGCGCAGCCGTTCGTGTCGACGGGTGCATATTCGAATTGGCGGCAGCTCGCATCGCCGCGCGCCGATTCGTACGACGCACGCTTCAAGCCCTATGGCAGTGGCGTGGTGCCCGGCGGTTTCAATGTGAAGCAGTTCAACTCCAACGCGGTGCTGCGTTGGGAGTATCGCCCAGGCAGCGTGATGTTTCTCGTGTGGCAGCAGGGGCGTCTCCAGAATGACACGAATCTTGGTTCGTTCCGGGCACCACGAGATGTTGCGGATCTCTTTGATGCTCGGCCCGTGAATACGGTGCTGCTCAAGATGTCGTACTGGCTGAACCCGTAAAGAGGTTGGCGGCGGGGCTCAACTGCAACAGCGAACGCAGATCTTGCAGATTTACGCAGAAACTCCGCATCGCCCCAAGCGCAATTCCATTCTCCGTGCGCTATGTGAACAGTGCTGTTCTGTTTTTTGAATAAGAGCCTAGAACCGCTATTGTTGGCGCCGACCATAGTCTCGGCGCATTGACGGACGTGTAGTTTTCGCGCGTTTCTGCCTCATCCGCGTTACACGGCCCCGGCGCAAACTACTGTATTGGCGATCCCTTCTTCGTCTGCGGAACGCCCTCGATCATCCACTTCGGTGCCGGCTTGTCCATCAGGTAGTGATCGAAGTACTGCTTCATGCGAATCTGGAAGTCCTTCTGGTTTTCCTTCACGGCGAGATGGTGCGGCTCGTTCGGGTATGACAGGAAGATGACCTCCTTGTTCCAGCGACGCGCGGCGTTGTACAGCTCGAGTCCCTGCACCCAATCCACCGCTCCGTCGGCAGTGCCCTGAAGAATGAGGAATGGTGTCTTGATGTTGCGCACGTTGTGCACGGGGCTCTGGCTTTCGTAGAGCTCCTTCGCGGTCCATGGCGTGACGCCTTCGCCCATGCGCACCTGGCCGATTTCGAAGATGCCGTGATTCACCGTGCCAGTCTGCTTGTAGAGCTGGTCGTACATGCTCACGAGATCTGCGGGCGGTGCACCAGTGACGACGGCCTTGAACATGTCCGTCTGCGTGAGGATGAAGCTCGTTTCGTATCCCCCCCAGCTGTGTCCCTGTAAACCAATGTGCGTGGGATCAGCGAGACCCATCTCGATGACTTTCTTCACTGCGCTGGTGACGCAATCGAGTGCGCTCGAACCTGGCTTTCCCGTTTCGTAGACGATGTCAGGCTGAATGATCAGGTAGCCGTTGCTCGCGTACGTTGAGAAGTGTGGGCGATCGTCGTAAACGGGCTGCGAGAATTGATTGTGTGTGTTCGAGAGGATTTCGTAGAAGTACACGAGCGTCGGATATTTCTTGCCAGGTTCGTAGTTCGCCGGCAGCGTGACCGTCGCCTGGAGCTTCTGTCCCTTGCTGTTCGTGTAGTCCACGAGCATGCGCTTGCCCCACAGGAATTCCTTCATCTGCGGGTTGACGTCGGTGAGCTTCTTTGGCGCGGCGAAGTCAGTCCTGGCGATCCACAGGTCGGGGAACTCCGTGAATGACTGTTGTGTGAAGATCACGCGGTCGCTGCTGTCGGCTTTCTGCGCGCCGCCGATGGACTTGTCGTCCCAGATGAGCGGCGTCGGCGCCTTCCCTGCGGTCACCGTGTAGTACCCGGATTTCTTGGTCAGATCGCCGTACGCGGAAAGCGTGAGCGGCTTGGAGAGATCGAGTCCCTCTTCGTCTGCCGCCGCTGCGGCACCTCCGCCACCGCGCCCGCCACGTCCGCCACCACCGGTCAGTCGCGCGACACGAAACTGAATCTTCTGCTGCGCGCCGACGCCCCTGGTGAGACTCGTGCTCGTGCCCTTTTCGGGATTCACCTGCCATACGTCGTACTTGTCGTAGAGCAGCACGCTGCCGTCTTTCGTCCAACCACCGCTGCCCCAGATCGGCTTCTCGTACGGATGGTCATCGTCGGTGTCGAGGAAGCTCGCCTTAGCGACGCCATCGATGTCGACGTTCTTTCCGCTCTCGAGATTGAATGCGTGCAGGTGCTTGTTGTCGAGAAAGAGATACCACTTGCTGTCGGGCGAGTAGCCGTACGTGCGCGTGAGTCCCTTGGCGATCATCGTGCGCTCACCGGTCTCGGTGTTCACGCGATAGATGTCGCTCTTGGTTCCACTCCACTGTACTTCACCGCGATAGGGCGTCTCAAAACGTCCGACGACGAACTTTCCATTCGGCGCATTCTGCACCGTGCGCATGTCGTCATCACCGAGACGAACGAACTTTGCCTTCGCGAGCGAGAATGACGCGGGAAACGTTGAGCGACGCTCCTGTTGCAGGCGCACGATTTGTACGGACTGAATGTCGACGTCCTTGTAGTGCCACACGTCGACATTGGCCTTCAGCGAATCCGCCGCGAGCACTTCCTTCTCCTGCGGTTTGATGCCGAAGAAGACGCGCGTGCCGTCTTTGCTCCAGCGCGGCGCGGTGTATTCGCTGACGACGAAGTCCTTCGGAAAGCTCGCGTCCTTGCTCGGATCGAACACGGTTTCTTTCGCTGCACCACTGCCGCAATTCGGAAACA
Organism: Gemmatimonadales bacterium; assembly: GCA_038323865.1. GTDB lineage: Bacteria > Gemmatimonadota > Gemmatimonadetes > Gemmatimonadales > Gemmatimonadaceae > AG11. Next base: position 70,641 of record JBBQHJ010000002.1, on the reverse strand, counting down.
GGAGCAGTACGTTCTCCTTCTGCTTGTTTTCCGTGTTCTTCTCACCGCGCAGTACAGCGAGGTTGGCGCCTTCGTCGCTCCATGCGAGTTGATCGTAGTCGGCAGCGCCGGTGTTCAGCGTGCGCGATACGCCACTCGCGGGATCGAACAGGTAGATGCCGTTACCGAGTTTCTCGGCGGCATCAACAGTGTAGGCGAGCAGTGCGCCGGCGTCGTCGAAGTCGTATTGATTGACGTTGCCGATGTTGCGCGACGAACCGTTGGCGAGTTCGCGCAGCACGAGGTCAGCGCCGTTGTGCTTCGCGGTGTTGTCGGCCTTGTTGAGGCGCACGGCGAGCCAGCGCGATCCCTTCGAGAACTTGAACGACGACGCATTGGAGATCGGTGTCTTGTCGCCAGAGGAGAGATCCATCATCTCGAAGCGACGTGTCGCCCCCGCCACTGGCGCGCCGCCTGTCGGTGCCGCACCTCGGCCCGGTGTCGCGGGGGCATTCGCACCTCGCCCCCCGCGCCCCGCGCCCGCTTTATCAGGCGGGTTCACGAAGTAGGCGAGATAGTGTGAGTTGTCAGAGAACTGCGGCGCATTACCGCCGCCGCCGCCCAATCCTCCGCCACCCCCACCGACAGCTGCCACGGCCGGCGCGGTGCCCAGGTTGATCGTGTACGATTTGTCACCGTCGGGCTGCTTGACGATGAGCGTTGCGTCGCCGTCATTCGGCGTCGTCACGTAGGCGACCCACTTGCCGTCTGGCGAAATCGACGAGCTGGTGATGCGCGCCCATTTGCCGTAGTCGGCAAGCTGGAGGGCACGCTTGGCGGCCGGTGCGTCCTGCGCGCTGATGAGCGGCGCAGCAAGGAGCGTGGCAGCGAATACGAGGCGGAGGGAGCGCATAGAGGCAGGAATTCCGGGGAGGGGATTGCTGGTCTCTATACGCTACAGCCTCCGGGCTCGTTCACAATAAGTAGCGCCTACTTTACTTGCTCCACGGCGGTGTCACGCCCACAGAGCGCGCGTAGACAATCAGCTGTCCGAGATGCTCGTGGAGATCGTCGGTCATGGCGAAGGCGGCTTCGTCGATGGTGACGTTCCAGCGTCCGAACTTGCCCCCCATCTTCGCCGGATCGGCGGCGGCAACTTGTGCCTTGGTATGCGCCCACGACTTCTCGAGCTGCGCGATGACGTCAGCCTTGGCCGAGATCTTTTCGTTCTTGGCCATCGCATCTTTGGGGACGCCAAAGTCTGCGGGCGGCGTGCCGCCGACGGATGCTGGCGTGTAATAGTAGAACTCATTCGCGACGTGCATCAACGCCTCGGCAACCGAGCGCGTGCCCGGTGCCGGCTTCCACGAGTACTTGTCCGCAGGAATGGCGTTGGCGAGTTGAAGAATCTTGTTGTGCAGCGTGTCGAGATCATTCATGTACGTCACCTTCACGTGCGTGGCGGACTTGAGATCAAAGTCCTGGGCGTGAAGCACGACGGGAGAGGCGGCAACCGCCATCGCGATGGTGAGAGTTCGTACGAGCATTGGGGTGTGCCTCGAATGAAATGAGTGCTATGACGGTGCTACGCTCTTTCGCAGTTTGCGCCGTTCATGTCGCCGTGTCAGTAGGCGGAGTCGTGATTTTGCGCTTTCCTGACCGATACCGCCACCGACACTTGACGCCGTATTGGTAAGCTGTTACTTACCGTAAGTGATAACTAACTATTCGCGCCTCTTCACCGCCCTCGGCGACCCCACCCGACAGGTCCTCTTCGACCGGCTCGGCCGCCGTGCCCTGCCCGTCGGCAAGCTCGCCGAGGGGCTGCCGATCAGCCGGCCGGCCGTTTCGCAGCATCTCAAGGTGCTGCTCGACGCCGGACTCGTCTCCGTCCGGCAAGACGGAACTCGACGGCTCTATCAGGTCGACCCTAAGGGCGTCGAAGCCATGCGCGACTACCTCGATCGATTCTGGGATCGGGCACTTGCCGCCATGAAAAAAGCGGCAGAAGCGGAGCACGGGACATGAGCACCACCGCACCCACCATCCAGCCGGTCCGAAAGCAGGTCACCGTCAATGCGCCGCGGGCGCACGTGTTCAACGTGTTCGTCAACGGTATCGATCGCTGGTGGCCACGCGGTCATCACATCGGCAAGACACATCGTCCTCGCGTGGCAGCTCAGGATCGATTGGAGCTTCGACCCTGACTTCGTCACGGAAGTAGAAGTGACATTCGCGGAGGAAGGTCCGAATGTCACCGTCGTGACGCTCGAGCATCGCGATCTCGACAAATACGGCGTCGGCGCGGACACGCTCCGCGAGGGTATCGATTCGCCAGAGGGCTGGGGCGCGATCATGGCCAACTTTGCGGCAGAGGCAGCAAAGCCGTAAATCATGGGATGCAACGCATCCTTCTCGCACTCGTTCTCGTTCCCTGCGCACTGATCGCGCAGGGAACGTCCGTCGCCGACAGCTCGCCCTTTCGCCCACTCTCGCTGCCGACGCCGAACGAGGTCCGCACAGGCTCCGGACGTCCCGGTGCGAAGTACTGGCAACAGCGCGCCGACTATCGCATCACCGCAACGCTCGATACGGCGACGCACGTGCTCCGCGGCAAGGAGACAATTCACTACGTCAACAACTCACCCGATGCGTTGCCGTATGTCTGGATCCAGGTCGAGCAGAATATCTGCGCGTCGAACAGCATCACGAACATCCTGAATCAACCGCCGCTCGCATTCGCGGACATCAGTTTCGACTTCTCATGCGGAGGTTTTGTTGGTTCGCCGGTGATGGAGTCGGCGACTGTGAATGGCGTCGACGCCAAGCGCACGCGTTACGGGACCACGCTCCGCATCGATCTGCCAAAGCCACTCGCGTCGAAGCAGAGTGTCGAACTTTCGTTCGCATGGCACTTCACGGTGCCCGAAATGGGCGTCGGCCGCATGGGACACGACGGCGCACTCTACGAGCTCGGGCAATGGTACCCGCGCATGTGCGTCTACGACGACGTACACGGCTGGAACCATGAGCCGTACATCGGTGCGGGTGAGTTTTATCTCGAGTACGGCGACTTCGACGTCTCGCTCACGGTGCCAGCGAGTTACATCGTGCGTTCAACGGGCGAGTTAGCGAACGCGGCGCAGGTGCTGACCTCGGCGCAACTCGCTGCACTCGCGCGCGCCGCAAAGAGCGACACCGCCATTGCGATCATCTCGCGTACACAAGCGGGCAAACCGTCGGCGACGCGCCCGGGAAATCACGCGTACACCTGGCACTTCACGGCGAAGAACGTGCGCGACGTCGCATGGGCCGCGTCGCCCGATTGGATCTGGGAAGCGAGCACTGTGCGCGGCGTGTTGATCGAAACGCTCTATCGCCCCAGCGCCGACAAGTGGACCGAAGCGCACAAAATGGCGCGCGGCACCATCAAGTATTTCAGCGAACAGTGGTTTCAATATCCGTGGTCACATGCGACCACCGTCGAAGGACCAGTGGGCGGTATGGAATATCCGATGCTCACATTCGTGCCGAACAATGGAACGCGCGAAGCGCAGCAGTGGGCACTCGCACACGAGTTCGGCCACGAGTGGTTTCCGATGATCGTCGGCTCCAACGAACGTCTTTATCCCTGGATGGACGAAGGCTTCAACACCTTCATCGATCTCCATAACTCCGCCGAGTATTTCACGGGCACCGCGTACGGCGATACGATCGAAGTGAACCCGCTTCACCTCGCGGCCACGCACACCACACCGGGCGAAGAGCAACCGCTCATCACCAATCCAACCGAAGTGCACGACCTCATGTGGACGGGCTACCAGAAACCAGCCCTCATGCTGCAAACGCTCCGCTTCGAAGTACTCGGCAAGGACCGCTTCGATCACGCCTTCCGCGAATACATCAAGGCATGGGCGTACAAGCATCCGACACCCGCAGACTTCTTCCGCATCATGCGCGACGCATCGGGCATGGAGCTCGACTGGTTCTGGAGGGACTGGGTGTTCACGACCGCGCGTCTCGATCAGGCCGTTGAGTCGGCGATGATGGATACGTCCGGACATGCTGCAGTGGTCATCGTGAACAAGGGTACCATGACCATGCCCGCGGAACTCAAGCTTACCTACACCGATGGCACCAATGAAACGGTGAAGCTACCAGTCGAGATGTGGAACCTCGGAAGGCGCTTCACCTATCATGTGCCGAACAAGAAGGCTGTCGTCTCGGCGGTCGTCGATCCGCGCTCTGTGTTACCGGACTACGATCGCTCCAACAATTCCTGGTCGCGACGGATCAGCCGCTAGCCGCACGGGTCGACAACGCTGACCGGAAGACTTCCATCGCCTTCGTCATGTCGTTGAGCGTGCTGATCGTGATGCGGCAGTGGTTCTCCAGCGGCGGGAACGGACGCCCAACGAGCACCCCTTCCTTGCGGCACGCATCGCGGAACGGCTGTGCGTTGCGACGGAGATCGACCATCATGAAGTTTGCCTGCGAATCGGCCACCTTGTAGCCCATGTCGCGGAAGCCCTTCAGCGTAAACGCGCGTGCAATCCGATTGCTCTTCTGTTCGTCCTGCACGTGCGCGTGATCGGCAATTGAATAGCTCGCCGCAAAGGCACCGAGCTGATTGACGCCCATCTCCATTGTGTGCGGCGCGAGTTGCTTCATCGTCCTGGCGTCGCCGAGTGCATAGCCGACACGCAGTCCCGCCATGCCGTACACTTTCGAGAATGTCCGTGCGATGAAGACGCGTGGGTTATTCATGGCAATGGGAATCGACGTCGCATACGAGGGGTCGTCCACGTACTCGTGGTACGCTTCGTCGATCATGATCGTGGTGTTCGGCGAGTCCTTGAGCACCTTGTTGACGAACGACATCACGGCATCCTTGCCGTGCACCGTGGACGTCGGGTTGTTCGGATTGCAGAAGTAGACGAGCCCGGCGCCGCGCGCGGCCGCAGCCATCGCGTCGAGATCGAGCTTCAAGTCGCCAGTCACGGGCACGGCACGGATCGGCGAGCCGATGAACTTTGCTACTTCGACTGTCGTCTCGAAGCCAGGCGCACATGTCACGAGGCCATGCGTGGAGTCGCAGAACGCATGCACCGACGCGCGCAGGATATCCGTCGATCCGCAGCCAAGCACGACATTTTCTGTCTTGAGCCCGAAGTTCTGGGCGATGGCTTTGGGGAGTGGAAACGTCGAGTCTTTCGGGTAGCGATTGCTTTCGCCAAACGCGCCTTGCAACGCCCTCAATGCTGCGGGGCCGGGTCCGTTGGGGTTTTCGTTTGAGTCGAGACGAATGACGCTTGGTGCCGCATGGAGGTTGGCTCCGCTGGCGACCATGGCCTCGAGGCCTCGTCCCGAGATGTAGGGGGCGAGTGCTGCACCGGCGGCGGTGGTCCCTGAGATTCTGAAGAAGCTGCGGCGGCTCAGCATGGTTTGGTTCCCGGTATGTGTCGGGGTCGAACATAGCGTTTCGGGTCGTGTGCGCCAGAGCGGTACGCGCGGGATAGAGTGGTGCGCCACGGTCAACGGCCGGAACGCAGATTGGGCGGATGAACGCAGAAACTCCACATCATTCCGTGAACGCACTGGGCTCCGCGCTCCCCTCACGGGAGTTCACCGTTTCGCGCGAAGTCCTGATCAAGGTACCGTTTCACGGGCATTGCCTTGGGTATTACAAAGCGGATCTCGTCGTGAACGATTGTCTCCTGATAGAGAACAAGGCGGCTGCAACAATGCCACCCGGTTCGAAGGAACAGCTGATCAGAAATCTCATGCGTTCTCCATATAGGCTTGGCTTGTTGTTCTCTTTGGCCCCAATCCGCAGTTTCTTAGGGTGATTGACTCTGCCAAGTGATTCTCTCCCGCCACATGGAGCGACGTGTAGTTTCTGCTCCATCTGTACCATCCGCGTTGAACAAATGACTCTATGCGAATAAGAGATGCGTCCTCGGCGGACATGAACATTGTCCGAGTAATCACGCTTGCCGCGTACGCGCAGTACGCAGTCGAGATGATTCCGTCCGCCTGGTCCGAACTCGAGACAGCCGTAACGGCAGCGCTCGATAGTGATGCCGCGCGCGAAGTAATCATCGCCGAGCACAGCGGCCGAATCGTCGGCAGCGTGATGCTCTATCCACCAGGCAACAATGCCTATGGAGTCGAGGCAATTACTCCAGATCCCGAAGTCAGGCTCCTCGCCGTCTCACCCGATGCGCGTGGCCTCGGCGTTGGTCGCGCGCTCATGGACGAGTGCATGAAGAGGAGCCGAGCGAAAGGCGCTGAATACCTAGGCCTTCACACGTCCCAAAGCATGAAGGCCGCAATGAGTCTCTACACGCGAATGGGATTCGAGCGTGCACCAGACAGAGACTTTCGCGTCAACGCTTCCGAGCTGGTGGAAGGGTACCGACTCCGACTTCCGCCTTTGTAAGGCGGGCCGGATCAACCCTGAACTGACGCTTCCGCGGCATGAGCGACGCAAAGCCGCTGATCCACGCCTCGAAATTCACCGCCGACTGCTGCATGGTGTCGACCAACCGCGGCAATAGCATCGGCTCGGTTGTGCTCGTGGCGATGTCCGGTACACACGTGGTGGCGTAGTGCACGTTGCACTCGCGCAGCCACTTGAAGAACTCACCATAATACTCGCCACTCGGATAGCAGAAGTGCTCGAGTGTGCGCGTGTCGCCAACGAGGTCCTTGATCACCTCGTCGTTGTCGCGAATCTCGCGCACGAATAGTTCGTGATCGAGCGGCGTACGGTGACGATGCGTGTGCAACTGGATGTCAACGAGATCGCGCGGGAGTGTGCGCACCGTGTCCGGCGTCATCAACTGCAACGTGCCGCGCTGCTTGATGGCCACGTAGTCTACGCCAAGTGTCTTCGCAATTAACTCGACGAGCGCATCCTTCTCCTCAGCGCTCATCTTCTTCTGCGCTGCGTATTCGCGCATCCGGTTCCGAGTTGTATTGCGCGCGGCATCCGTGTTCACCTTGCGCTGCTCTTTCTCGCCGATGATTGGCCCCAGGTTCGCGGCGCTCGACCGGCCTTTCCACAACACGTACGAGAGAATCGTGTCGAACACCGGAAAGCGGTGCAGACAGTAATACGTGGTGAGATACAACGTGGCAGGTGCATTGAACTCGCGCAGCACGGGCAGCGCACGTCGTTCAAAGTCGATGGCGCCGTCGTCGAACGTGAGCGCAACTGCACGCGCTGGAAGCGTGCCGGCGTAGAGACGATTCGTTGCTTCAACGAGCGGAAGGATTTCGTAACCGCCATCCTTCAACGCCTGAAGGCGCTGCCGCAGCCGCTCCTGCGTGATGTAGAGCGTTGGCGACCACTCGTGCTCGTCGTCCATGGAGACGCCGTGATAGCAGAGGATCATGAGGCGCCTTTTGCGCCACGCACTGTCACGCACAAAGCTGAACGCACCGCTCTTTTTGGCGATGCCGAACACAGTCTCTTTCAGGCTCACTGCTTTCTGGTCAGAAGCTCGACGGCATCAAAACTCTGTGAGAGCTGGAACACCAGCGCATAGCCGTTGTCATGCGGCGCCTGCGGATTCGGGTTGGGACCCCAATGATCCTTGCGCACCGACATCTTCATCAGCGTTGTTGCCGTCGGGCGGAATCCGCCACCCGTTTCGATATCCGACACGACACTGTTGGCCGAGGTCCAGTTCGGGCCGAATGCCCTGATGAATGGATAATCATTGCGCTCGCCCCGCGCTGCCAGGAAGAAACGCGGTGTGAAGGTGTACTTGCCCTCGCCATACCATTGAAAGCCGTTCTGCGTATCGGTACGTCCCGGAATGTCATAGGTACTGAACGCTCCCTCGACATGCCCCTCGAAGTAGCCGCGACTGTACTGAATGTCCCACGCGTAGATGCCTTCGTTGAACGACTTCCAGGCGGCACCCTTGAGCTGCGCACTGGTGTAGCTGTCGTTCAGGTAGGGGCCAAACGTGCTCGAAACGCCAACGCGGAAACCCGTCATCGGCGTGACGCCGAATCCAACCGACGGACGCCACGCCGGGCTCGGCTCGGGCGTATAGCCCGTTGTCCACAGCGGCAGCGAGAGCACGCCGGCACGATAATCGAAGATGCCTGCGCTTCCGTCGACACGCGCACCCCGCGGATATCTGCCGCCGTATCCATCGGGCGTGCCGATAAGTGGATTTCTATTCGAGAGTCGTCGTCCCGAAAACGTTCCCACAATCTGCGGCAGCAGTCCCGCCTGCAACGTGAACGCATCCGACGGAAGAAAGCGCACGCCGTACTGCTTCGGATTGATCTCGTTGTTGGCTTCGTTCCGCGCCGACCCGCTCTCGCCGAGCAGTTCGCCGAAGATGATAAGGTTCGCGATCGGCTCGAACGCCGCCCACGTGTCGATTCGCGCAAGACCACTCGGCTTTCCATTCCCGCGCGCAAGAATGCGCGAGGCGCTGTCGGTCTTCCAGCCTTCGATGTCGAGCACGCCTTGCCAGAGGAATCCACCCTGTGCGCTCGCAACGGCGGGAAGCATGATCATGATGAGGAACAGCCATCGGCGCGCGTTCATCACGCCACCATCGCCGGGCGCGAGTCGAGCACAGCACGAACGTGGCGGGACAACTCGGCAGGGCCGAATGGCTTGCGCAGCAATACCACTTCTTCGTCGAGCTCGAGACGCATCGTCTCGTCATCCACAAAGCCGGTCATATACATGATTCTCGGCTCCGGATCCTTTGCCAGATAGCGTTCAACCAGCTGCGGACCGCTCAACTGTGGCATGACGACGTCCGTGACGATCAAGTCCACGTGCTGCGAGCGCGCCAGCGGAAGTGCTTCGACACCACTTCGTGCGACGAGAACATTGTACCCGCAGCTCTCGAGTGTGCGACGCGAGAGATCGAGCACTGCTTCTTCGTCATCCACGAGCAAGACTGTCTCGGAGCCGCGTGGAAGATTGTCGTCGTCGGTTTGCTCTGTGATCTGCTCGAAGATGGTTTCGACAATCGGCGAGAGGACGACGGTGAATGTGGTGCCAATGCCGGGCTCACTGTTCACTTCAATGGTGCCGCCGGACTGCACGACAATTCCATAGACGGTGGACAGGCCGAGTCCCGTTCCCTTCCCCACTTCCTTGGTGGTGAAGAACGGCTCGAAGATGCGATCTCGAACGTCAGCCGGCATGCCGGTACCGGTGTCGCGCACGCTGAGAATGACTTGCTTTGCGCCAGTTGGCGACGTGCGACTTCCCGTGTGGATATGGAGTGAGCCGCCATCCGGCATCGCATCGCGCGCATTCACGGCGAGGTTGAGAAGCACTTGCTCGATCTGGCCGGGATCTGCCTTGACCCGCGCCGGCTCCTCATCATGCGACACTTCGAGCGTGATCTGCGCTCCGATCAATCGGCGCAGCATTCCTTCCATGCTCTCCACCGCAGTATCGAGATCGAGCGCGCGTGGCTGCATCACCTGCTTGCGGCTGAACGCGAGCAACTGATGCGTAAGCGACGCCGCACTCTTGGCAGCATCCGAGACCTGCTTGAGATCGGAGTTGACGGGATGATCCTTGCCCAGGCGGCTCATGGCGAACTGCGTGAAGCCGGAGATCACCGTGAGCATGTTGTTGAAATCGTGCGCGATACCACCAGCCAACGTGCCCACGGCTTCGAGCTTCTGCGATTGGCGCAGTTGCGCTTCACTCTCGCGCAACGCACGCTCAACGCGCTCGCGTTGGGAGATTTCGTCCGTAAGCACTTCATTCGCTGCGGCGAGCTCGGTGCCGCGCCGTTCAAGTTGTACGCGACGCTCACTCAACGAGACCATGAGATTGTTGAACGTCTCGTTGAGCACGCGAATTTCCTGCGACGCATCACGCGCATCGAAGGCGTCGTCGACGCGCTCACTCTCGGCGGTGCGACGCATGTAGCGGATGAAGCGCACCAAAGGCCGCAACAGTGATCTCGAGAGGAGCATGGCGCCGAGGCCTGCCAACACAACGCCGATCAATCCGTAGACTTCAAAATCACGAAGCAGTGCCTGTTGGAGATCGCGCACTGCGGGTCCGAGCGGCTGAAGAAGCGTCGCGCGCAGCAGCGTTCCTTTCTGCGTGGTGCCCAAGGGGACCACCGCGCGCAGGTAGTCCTCGTCGTCCAGCGTAATTTCTGCTTCGCCCGTGGTGATTGCCCGCTGCGGCTGAAGTATCGTGCCGCCGACGATAAGGCTTCCCGCGGAAACAACGACCTCACCGTCGAAATTCGCGCGCAGGTTCCTCACCATCACGGAATCCACGGGCTGGCCCACGACAATGGTGCCAACGGTGTAGTCATGAACAATCAGTGGCGCGACGCCGACGCCGAAGTAGCGATCACCAACTTCGAGACCTGAGAGGTACTGATCGTCGTCGGCGGTGTTGAGGGTTTCGTCGAGCGCGTTGCGAACTGCCTTTACCTTGGAGAGATCGAGCCCGCGCAGCGTATCCTTCAGGCCACGCACGTACGACGCGAGGACGATTCCCTTGGCGTCAGTGACGAGCAGCGTGCCGCCTGGCAGTCCTTCGGCCAGCCGCTTCACTTCGCGCTCGAGCGTGGCGGTTAGAAATTCACGCGGCGTATTTCCCGCTTGTTGCTCGGAACGATATGTATCGATCGCCGAGTTCAGCGTTGGCGTCTCGGTGAGGATCGATGCCGTGAGAACGAGATGACGCCGGCTCTCCTGCTGGAGTGCAACGAGCGTCCGTCCATTGCGTGCGAGCTCAGTCGCGAACAACTCACGCGTGCTGTTGCGCACCTGCACGCTCAGCACCGTGAACGTGGCGAGAATCACAACCGCCGAGAGTGCCGCACTGAATGCAGTGAGACGAACGGAAAGGCCACTGCGACGGAGTATTTTCATCGCCTACTTGCCCTCTTCACCAGGAAGCGGGATGGGGATGTTGAAGTCGATCTTTGTCGTCTGGCCGGCGACAACATGCACCATGCGCGTGACCGGCTTGATGCGCTCGTGCCAACCAACGACGGTGTAGTCGCCCGGCGGCACGTTGTCGATGAGATAGTGCGCGTTGTCCGGCACAGCGAAATAGGGATTGTCGAGCACCAACACCACGGCGCTCATGTCGGAGTGGATATGACAGAACAGCTGCACCGCACCGGCCTTCTCGAACAACACATTCCTGGACGTGTTCTTCGGAAAACGGCCGAGGTCGAACGTCTTGGTGCCGGAAAGCGAGAAGACGTTGTGGAAGACTTCGTCGGCGTTTGGAAACTCGACGGTCGTTCCGCGCGCTACGGGGAGGATGTGGGGCGTGAACTGTTCGTCGTCCTGCGACATGCTCGCGCTCATCTCGCCGGTATCCGTCCACGGCGCGTTCTGCACGTAGATGACGACGTTGTGCATTTCGTCGTTGGTCTTGACGGGCGGACGCGAGCCCGGACCGGGATCCGAATAGATGCGAAAGCGCGGCCGACGCGAAGCAAGCGCCGTTGAAAGCAGTACAGCGCCTTCGATTTTGCCGGTGGCGGGCACAACACGAACAGGCGCGTAGGCAGCCATGACGACCGGCGCGCTCGCAATGAAGGCAAGCGCGGCAGCCAGTTGAACTCGGCCTCTATGATTCGGTGTCGTGCGCGTTGTGTCCACAATGACTAGGCAGACGGTGACTTGAAGAATTCAAGCGATTCACCTGCCTAGTATCGGACAGACTTGTCCTTTTCTTTCGCGCGACCTTAATGAGAGGCGAAAGTCGGCGGCGTTCGGTGCTTCGTGGCCTGCTCGTAGGCATATGCCAGCCCGATCAATGTGGGCTCCGACCACGCTCGGCCCAGTATCTGGAGGCCGGCCGGAAGATTTCCGCGCGTGTAACCCATCGGAACGGTGATGGCGGGAAATCCAGTGTTCGGTGAGAAGAGCTGACTGTTGTCGCCGTGCGGGCCATTGAGGTCGCCAATCAACCTCGGCGGATTACTCCAGGTGGGATAGACCAGTGCATCGAGCTTGAGGGAATCCATGAGCGCCGTCACGCTGGTTCGGAACCAGGCACGAAATGCGTCGCGCGCCGCGCAGCCGGGACGTTGTTCGTTCGGAAGCGAATCGGCCTGTGCGCTTTCGAGATTCCGTTGAATGGTCGGGTGATATCTGCGCGACGCAATGATCTCGGCCAGCGAATGCACAGGCGCCTTGTCGCCCTGCCGAGCGAGCCATGCGTTGATGTCGTGACGGAATTCGTTGCAACCGCCGTTGGTGCGAAGCTTGGCGTCGAGGTCGGGCACCGCTACAGGGTCGATGATGATGGCGCCTTGCTTCTGCATGTCGTCGAGCGCGGTCTTGAACACACGGACGACTTCGGTGTCCGTCGTCGCACGATCGTATGCCTGATGCAGCACGCCGATGCGCGCGCCCTTGAGTGCGTCAGATTTGAGAAACGCGTTGTAGTTAGTGGCACGCTGACCGCGCGAACGTGCCGTTATGGTGTCGGCCGCATCTTCTCCGGCAACGACTTGAAACACTGCGACTGCATCGGTGACCGTGCGCGCCATGGGGCCTGCGATGTCGGCGGCAAGGAACAGTGGAGCAACGCCATCGCGACTTGTGAGTCCCATCGTTGAACGAATTCCGACGAGTGCCTGGTGCGACGATGGGCCTCGAATGGAGTTACCGGTGTCGGTGCCGAGTCCGACTTCGCCGAGGCTGGAGGCGACCGCTGCGGCGGTTCCGCCGCTCGAGCCGGCTGTCACGCGATCGAGTGCGTAGGGATTGTGCGTGTAGCCCGGCAGCATGGAGCTGACGGTTTCGTATGGCGTGAACGCGAACTCCGCCATGTTCGATTTCGCGAGCACGATGGCGCCAGCGTCGCGAATCTTTCGCACCATGTAGGCATCCTGCGCGGGGCGCAGTGTGGCGAGTGATGCCGAGCCTGCGGTGGTCGGAAGGTCCTTCGTCTCGAAGTTGTCCTTCACAATCATCGGGATGCAGTGCAGCGGGCCGACCATGCCGGTGCTCGACATGCGCTTGTCGAGTGAGTCGGCGGTTTTCATCGCATCGGCGTTCACGGTAATCAGCGAATTGATCGCCGGTCCGCGTTTGTCGATGGCATCGATGCGCTTGAGGTATGCGTCAACGAGTGCGTGACAGGTGAGCCGCCCCGCGCGCATGGCCGTGTGTATCTGCGGGATCGTTGCTTCGACGACGTCGAATGCTTGGGCGTGCGCAATCGTTGGTAGTGCGAGCGCGATCAGTGCGCGGCGGAGAGTAGTGAGCATGCGTCGGATGTACGATGCACGGGCGCTGCTCGCAAGGCGTTGCACTTGGCTGGTTGTTCAAAGCGTTCACAGACACGGCGGAATGGGCACAGACAGAGCGGACGAACGCTCAGACTGTGGCCGCCTTCTCTGTGTCATCTGTGTCCAATCCGCCGTGTCTGTGCATTTGGTTTGCAATTCTCTCCACGAGCGAGCTACCGAATAGGCACAGAGATCATGAAGTGGTGACTCGACTCGCGCCCGCTCTGAAGTCGCAGCGCTGAGGACGGTGCCGCGATGATGCCACCGGTCTCCGCCACCGGACTGTTGTACACGATTTCGTTGGAGTCACCGAAGGAGACACAATCGCCCGTGCCGCACATGCTGCGATATGCGTACGAGATATCCATGTCCTTCGTGTGCATCAGGAAGCCGAGGCTCGGTCCCGCTTCGATCCAGTGCTCGTGCTGGTCGCGCACCGTGCGCGTCATGTTGTTCGTTTGCGTCAGGTTGTACGAAATCGAGTGCATCGAGAGACCGTAGTTGAACGCGAACGAGACGTCGCCGGTGCTGTCGCTCCCGAACTTCCGGCCGCCAGAGATTCCCCCGCGACTGTTCCGAAACACGAAGTGGTTTTCCATCGTGCGCTGGCCAGCGGGAATGACACTTCCATCGGTGCGCTTGAAGTCCGTCGCCATGTCGGCCCACGTTGTCGACGACATTGGTTCTAACACGAGCTCCACCGCGAGCGACACCGGCCCACGTTCCTTGTTTGCGCCGACGCCAAAGTTGAATGCGTTCGTACTACCCGGGTCGCGCGGAACGTTCTGGAGTACGTAGTTCGGGATCTTTGGATGCGACAACCGGTTCGCGGTCACAACGCCGCCAAGGCGCCATCCTTCGCTGCCAACCGGCTTTACATACGCTGTATGTGCGCCGAGGATTGTGGTTTCGTCGAGGTTTACGTCGGTGCGTTCAGTCGATTGCGAGACACGCGCGACGCGATCCCAGGTAAACGTGGTGAAGTGGACGTCGTGACGCATGTGCGTAACGCTGCGCACCAGCACGGCCTCGAGCACGTGGCCCTTCTCCCATTCTTTTGTTGCGCCGAGTCGAACGTCACTGAGTGATCCGCTCTGCTTGATTGCGTCGCTGCCCTGATAGAGGAGATCGACGCCATCGACGACGGAGAGGTCTGCGTGGAATGCACTGATACCGAGCGCGATGCCATTGGAGAGTGATCGCGCGAGTGTGCCCATGTAGTACTGGTTGTTTCCCGTCTGGTCGCTCGTGGCGAGATTCCACGTCGGGCCGGCGCGATCCATTTCCTGAAGCGCGCCGAATGCGACGCCCGACCATGTGGACGATCCGAACATCACACCGGCAGGAACGGTGCGTCCGCCGCCGCGGTTGCCGGATATGCTGTGGCTGTATGGCGCTGTGAAGAGCGTGAGGCCGCGGAGGCGGGCAGCCTTGGCGGGATTACTGAATGGGTCGCCGAGTGTGTCGTCGAGTGCGATGCCAACGCCGCTCATACCGGGCCGGCTGGTTGGGAAGAGCGCGAACTGTTCGTCCTGGAAGACCGGGACGGTCTTCGGCGTGACGAGCTGGGCGCTCAATGGCGCTGCTAGGAAGGCGGCGAAAACCACGAGGTGCAGATTCCTCGACATCGCTCGGAATGACACCCGTGTCATTCCGAGCGTAGCGCGAAGCGCGCGGTCGAGGAATCTGCACTTAGGCTTTGGTGACGACATTTGTCTCTCGGCAGGATGGGTCCGGCTAGCTCAACCAGCTGCCGATGCATCCGGTCACTTATGTCGAGTGGCGGCAATACGCCCGGCGGACTAGGATGCACCTCATGGCCAACAACACGCTCGACACCCTGCGCTCGCGCAGATCCATTCGTCAGTTCACCGATCGCCCGCCCACGCGTGAACAGATCGAGACCATTCTCGACGCCGCGGTAATGGCGCCCAATCACCGGCTCACGCAGCCCTGGCGCTTCTATGTATTGGGACCGGAGGCGCGCTTCGCCTACGGACTCGCACTCGGCAACCGAAAGGCGAAGAAGATCGAAGACGCAACCGCGGCCGATACGATGCGACAGAACGTTGCCAAGGAGCATCAGTCGCTGCCGTTGATGCTGGTGGTGGCCTATGTCGAAGACGTGAATCTAGAAATCCGCGATGAAGATCTCGCTGCGACGATGATGGCCGTGCAAAGCATCGCGCTGGCAGCGGTGGACCTCGGCCTGGGCACACATATCAAGACGGGCGCGATCATGAATGATCCAGCGGCACGCACTGCAGCGGGCGTGCCGGAAGGTGAGCGGATTGTTGCGGTGCTGAACATCGGTGAGCCCGCGATGGTTCCGCCGGCGAAAGAACGGAAGAGCGCCGCGTCGCTTACGACGTGGGTTGCGTAATCCGCCCGTCGAAGATGTGAACCGTGCGATCCGCGTGCGCCTCATAGCGCGGATCGTGCGTCACCATGCAGATGGTGGCGCCATCATTGTTCAGCGATTTCAACAGCTGCATCACCGATTCGCCGTTCGCTGAATCGAGATTGCCTGTCGGTTCATCTGCGAGCAGGATCAACGGCTCGCCCGCTACGGCGCGTGCAACAGCAACGCGCTGCTGCTGACCGCCCGACAATTGCGCCGGGTAGTGCTTCGCCCGATGCGACATCTCCACACGATCGAGCGCACTCCGCACTCGGCGCGCTCGCTCGCTGTCGCTCATGCCGCGATACGAGAGTGGTAGCTCAACGTTCTCGTACACGGAAAGATCGCCGAGCAGGTTGAATGCCTGAAAGATGAATCCGATCTGCCTGTTCCTGATGCGGGAACGTTCAGATGGCGTCAGTGAGTCAACCGCTTCGCCAGCCAGTGTGTAGCTGCCCTTCGTCGGACTATCCAATAGACCAAGTATGGCGAGCAACGTGCTCTTGCCGCATCCACTTGGCCCGGAGACAGCGACATACTCTCCAGCGTTGATGGTAAGATTGACGTCGCTGAGCGCGTGTGTCTCCAAGTCTTCTGTCTGAAAGACGCGACTCAATCCTTCAAGCTGGATTAGTGTCATGGCGCTCCCTTCAGCTTGATGCGTTCCTCTTTCAACATCTGGCTCACGTCGGAAATGATGATGCTGTCTCCACGCGCGAGACCCTTCTTCACTTCGATCTGTGTGACAGATCCCTTGCCGAGTTGCGCGTCAACGCGCACAGCGTCGCCAGTGTTTGGAATTACACGGTAGACGCGAATGGGACTCTCAGCCACACCATACGCCGGCCGCCCAACATGCATGACATTGCGAAGCCGCTCGATCTCGATCGCCCCATTCACGGCGAGATCTGCGCGCGCCACTTTGGGGAGGTCACCGTCGATCGCGATCTCGACAGTAACCGCACCACCACGCGCACCCGGCTCTATCGAAGACACGTGTCCGTTCACCATACCGTCGCGGGTATCGATGGTCGCCGGCTGGCCCGGAGAAAGATCTTTCGCCTGAGTCTCCGGCACCTGAAGCACTGCCTTGAGTTTTCCCGGATGCACCACGCGTGCAAGCTCGATTCCGGAATTCACCCACTGGCCGAACTCCAGCTTCGGGTTGCCGAGTGATTGGAGCGCTCCGTCTTCACCAGCGACCACATTCATGGAGGCAACACGCGCTCGATGGCCGGCGAGAATCTGCTTGAGTCCATCGATCTGCTCTTCGCTCAGCCGGAGCTGTTCGATATCAGCGGCTCGCATACTGGTCACGCGCTTGAGTTCGAGCTGGTAGCGCGTGGTGAGCTCGAGTGCCCGGTCATGCGCCGCCGCGACTTCGTTGCGACTCGCCATGCGTCCTCGATCAAGTGAGTCGAGAACACTCGCCGCGCGATCCGCTTCCCGCGTTTGCGTCCGCAACTGCGCGATCGTGCCTTCCTGCGTGGCACGCTGCTGCTCTTGAAGACTCTTGACCTGCGCGAGCGCTGCATACGCCTGCGTGAGTTGTTGCTGAACCTGTAGCGCGGCGAGATCGACGTCCGGATTGCTGAGCTTTACGATCACGCTCGACGCATGCACTGTCTCACCCGGCTTGAACGCGAGTTCCTCCACTCGGCCGCCGGTCGTCGCCACGATGATGCGCACGTGATCCGGGACGAGCGTGCCCGGCGCACGGACATCGCGCACCATGTCGCTCACCGTGACGGTGTCGAAGGTGAGAACGCCGCGATCGAGTGTCGGCACTGCTGTTCGTAGTGTCGTTACGGCAATGGTGCCGAGCAACAAGAAGGCAACGATCACCGCGCTGATGATGTACGGCTTCTTCCGCCGTGGTCTGTCGCGCTCGATGTCCATCATCTACTCCGCACGCAGGACGTCCATCGGATCCAGCCTCGTCGCCTTCATGGCCGGCACGAATGCCGCGGCGACCATCATCGCGAATAGCACTACGCAAATGGCAGCAAAGAGTGGCGCGTTGGTCAGGTCGATGCCGTCGCCAAGAAACATCCCGAGCCACGTGATGGTCTGCTTGGCCATGAACAATCCGCACGCCACACCGGCAAGCACGAGCACATTTCCTTCGCGCAGCAGTGCGTAGATGATCTGCTTCGGCTGTGCGCCGAGCGACATTCGTACGGCGACTTCGCGCTTTCTGTCCTCCACGGATTGCGCGACGATCGCATACACGCCGAGCGCTGAAAGGCCGAGGGCAAGAATGCCGAACGTCATGAAGAGTCCGGCGACGAACTTGGTGACGACTCGTTGACGGCGAGTGCCGAGGTAGTCTTCCACGAGCTCGACGCGTGGTGGCGTGAGTGCTCCCGCACTCAGTGCGCGCCGCAGCGCAATCACAACACGCTCCGGTTCGTGGGTCGCCCGCACCGTGAGCATCATCGCGCCGACTGGGTAGCGTGGCTTCGGCTCGGTCTCTGCTGTCGACATCACGCGGACGACCGTGCCAAGGCGGCTAAGACGCGCCACGCGCCGGCGATCGCGCGCGTCGTCGCTGAGATAGTCGCCGACAACGCCCTGCACGCGCAGGTAGGGTTCCGTCGAGCGCTCCCCTCCGAACTTGATCAGTCGGCCGACAGCGGGCTTTCCCGGCCACAGGTAGTTGGCGGTTTCCCGATCAATGATCACGGTTGGTTCTACGTGCCCACCTTCGCTGAAGTCGGTCCCTTCTTCGATCGGCATTCCCATTGTGCGAAACCAGGAGGGGCTCACGATCTGGTAGCCCCACATGGGAGTCGGAAGGATCTTGAATGCGCCATCCGGTCCGTCCACCGTAAGCGCCTCCGTTCCTCGTGAGCGGACAACAGCCGCGTCAACGACCCCCGGCACCGCTCGCGCTCTACTGATGAAGGACGTCGCCAGATCCGCAACCGGAACGGCCTGAGTCGTATCCAGCGGTATGCGAAGCGGGGCATTGATCAATGGCGCAGGATCGTATCCCCAGACTTCGTGAACGAGATAGTCACTTGACGACGCGCGCACGGCCGCGCGCGTCGTGAGGATGGCCGCACAGACGAGTGGCAACGTGAACGCGATCTGTGCGATCACCAACATCCCGTACACGCGACGATTCGACTTGTGTGCACCCGTTCCCGCTCGGCTCTTGAGCAACGTGTTGAGATCCACGCGAGAAACACGCAGCGCCGGAATGAGTCCAACAGCGATCACACACACGACGGCGGCAAGGCTCGCGAAGACCACCATCCGCCAGCTCGAGTGGGGCTCGACAACGAAGTCACCGATACTCGGTGGGACATTCGCGCGGACAAGCGCATTTCCCGCGATCGTGAGTGAGAGCGAAAGAACAAGTGCGGCAACGGCAAGCACGCCGCTCTCTATCAACAACTGCACGATGATCTGCCGACGTGATGCACCGAGTGATGCACGGAGCGCGAGCTCACTGCTCCGGCCAAGTCCTCGCGCCAGCTGAAGGTTCGCCAGATTCGTGCAGGCCACGAGCAGGATGGCGACTCCGGCTCCAATGAGTGCGAAATGAAAACTTCCCGCGTGAAACTGGCGCACCATCGGCTCGAGGTAAAACCGCGTGTCACGGGTCGGATCGCCAGCAGCCTGCGCGAGCTGAGCGGCCAGCACTTTCAGTCGTTCCCTTGCCTGGTCGAAGGAGACGCCATCCTTCAGACGGATCAGCCGCACGCCGTAGATCTGCTCGTTTTCGCCGACGAACGTCCATACGTCCACATCCAGACCGGCCATCGACGGATAGCGTGCAGCAACGCCAATGACCGTGCGCTGCTTCCCGCTGACGGAGATCTGGGTCCCGACTGGCGACTGACCGTTCGTGTAAAAGTTGGCGGCAAGACGATCACTGATGACGATGGAGTTGGCGATGCTCGCATCGTCGGCACCGGGCTCCAGTCGTCCGAGGATTGGTCGCACGCCGAGTAGCTCAAAGAAGTTCGGTCGTGCAGCTAAGCCTATGCCGTCCTGGACCAACGAGCCACGCTCGAGCGTCACAATGCGTCCGGAATACATCGTAAAGTTGCCAAACATTTTTCCCGCAGCGACCAGCGCTGCCCCACTCTCGCGGAAGTCCACTTTCTGCTTTACATCGCCGAAGTACTTGATGCTGTACAGCCGATCAGGATCCTTCGCGCCCGAGCGAGGGTTGATCATCGCGTCGAGAATGCTGAACATCGATGTATTCACGGCTATCGCGAGCGAGAGGGCGAGTGTCGCCGTAATGGCAAACGTCGGATAGCGACGCAGCGTCCGCAGCGCGATGCGCACATCGCGCCGTACGTGGATGAGCCACGCGATGCCGCTGTCATCAATCGCCTGTTCCTTCTGGGCATCCACGCCGCCGAATGCGATCGCTGCTTTTCGGCGCGCTTCATCAGGCGACATGCCGCTCTTGATGAGCGATTCCGTCTCGAGCTGCAGATGATGTCGCATCTCTGCATCCATTTCCGCCTCGAGCCGCTCGCGATCGAACAGCGTGCGCAACGCGCGCTTCATGTCGCGGCGAGCACCTTTGCAACCGCACCCGAGAACGCACGCCACTGCTCACGCTCGGCGTGATACTGCTCGCGTCCTGCCTTCGTGAGTGAATAGACTTTCACCTTGCGTCCCTCCGGGGACACGTCCCATTCCGCGCTCAATAGCCCGCGATCCTCGAGGCGATAGAGCGCCGGATAGAGCGAGCCCTGGTTGATCGAGAGCACATCGGCCGAGAGCGCGCTGATGCGTTTCGAGATTCCCCACCCGTGCAGCGAACCGAGGAGGAGGCTCTTGAGAATGAGGAGGTCGAGACTGCCTTGAAGGAGATCGGTCCGCGATGGCATATGGCTCCTGATACCTAGACGTCCGACAACACTAGGCCTCTATTGTCGGATGTCAAGGTATGATGCCGCTTGAGCGCCATTGCTTACTTTTTGGTCATGCGCAATTGGTTCCTGCTGGCCGCCACGTGCTCGCTGAGTGCCTGCGCGAGTTCACCGCGTTCGATTTCGTCGCCACCGTTCGAGGTGGCTCGCCTTCCGTTTCATGTCGACACCGCGCGCAGCGAGCGTGTCGCTCCGGGCGTGACTCACGAATTCCTCTACACGAGCGAAGGCCCGTGGGCGATCCACTTGCTCGACGTTCAGCCCAACTCGTGCATCGACTTTCGTGCGGTGAAAGCGCATCGCACGGCGGCAGGTCGCGAGCCGACAACGCTTCTGCTCGAGGGGCTCGACGAATCTGTTCGCATTGTTGGTGGAGTGAATTCCGACTATTTCTCGCTCGCCACCGGAGTTCCGCAAACGGCACATGTCGAGAACGGGCGCGTCATCACCGGACCGAGTCCCCGTTCGGTATTCGCATTTGACTCGGCGGGCAAGCCATTCATCGGCGAGTTACGTACGCCTGGCACCGTGCGCGCTGCTGGCGTGTCGCACCCACTCATCGGCTGGAATCGGATTCGTGAGAACGGCTTGTCGGTGATTGATCGCGCGTGGGGAGCAGCGACGGATAGCGGCTCGGGTCGTATTGAAGTGGCGCTCGACGGAAGTCGCGTGTTGTCGATCGATACGTTGCCGGCCGGATTGTCGATTCCACCGTCGGGCGCAGTGCTCGTTGCCGGGCGCAATGCATCGCCGGCTCTGCGAAATGCCGTCGCTGCGCTGCGCATCGGCGACAGCGTAACGTTCACGCATGCGTTCCAGCCGATGGCCCCGAAAGAGGCAACGGGCGGCTGGCAGGTGATGCTCCGCGATGGTGTCGTTACGTCGGAGGCGGATTCCGGCGCGACGAATGGTCCCGTGCGTCATCCAAGAACTGCGGCTGCGATTTTCCCGGACGGCCGCGTGATGTTCCTCGTTGTCGACGGACGGCAGAAGCCCTACAGCGACGGCATGACACTTCGCGAAGTCGCGCGCGTCTTTCAATCACTCGGCGCGCGTGACGCGATCAATCTCGACGGCGGTGGCTCGTCGACGTTTGTGTTGCGCGGTACAGATGGCGTGATGAGAATACAGAACAGGCCGTCCGACAAGGTCGAGCGGCCAGTTTCGAATGTGATGGCTGTTGTGAACCGGTGTTGAACGCGTGAGGTACGTTGTCCGGCTGTTCTGTCGCCCTGAGCGAAGCGAGGGGCACCGTGCCTACGCTCCTTTCACCTTCGCCCACGTATCACGCAGCGTAACTGTCCGGTTGAACACCGGCCGCGCGTCTGTGAAATCCGCATCCTTCACGAAGTAGCCGGTTCGCTCGAACTGATATCTGGGACCAACTGAATCCGAAAGAATCGAAGGCTCCACCTTTGCGTTCGACAGCACTCGCAGCGACTCCGGATTCACATACGTCGTGAAGTCCACATCATCGCCTTGGGCTTCCGGATCCGGCACCGTGAAGAGCTTGTCGTACAACCGTAGCTCGCAATCAACACCGCGCGCCGCCGAGACCCAGTGAATGGTGCCCTGCACTTTGCGTCCATCGGGTGCATCACCGCCGCGAGTTGCGGGATCGTACGTGCAGCGCACTTCCACGATCTCACCGGCATCGTTCTTCACCACTTCCTGACAGGTGATGAGATATGCGTAGCGCAGGCGCACTTCGCGTCCCGGCGTGAGACGGAAGAACTTCTTCGGCGCATCTTCCATGAAGTCCTCGCGCTCGATCCACAGCTCGCGTGAGAACGGCACCTTCCGCGTACCGGTGAGCGGAACGTCATGCGGGTAGTATGATGCGTCGAGCTCCTCGACCTGCGCTTCCGGATAGTTTGTGAGCACAACCTTGATCGGATCCGTCACGCACATCACGCGCGGCACGCGCATGTTGAGGTCATTCCGGATTGCATGCTCGAATGTCGCGAGCTCGGTACGTGCCGGCTTGCGTGCGACGCCAATTGTATCGCAGAACGCGCGAATGGCTTCGGGCGTCACACCGCGACGACGCAACCCGGCAATCGTCGACATGCGCGGATCGTCCCAACCGCTCACGTGGTTCTCGTTCACGAGGCGCAGCAGCTTCCGCTTGCTCACCACCATGTAATCGAGCTCGAGGCGCGCGAACTCGATCTGCGTTGGCGGATTCTCGAACCCTGCCTCACGCACCAGCCACTCGTAGATATCGCGGTTGTCCTTGAACTCGAGCGTGCAGAGCGAGCGCGTGATACCTTCGATCGCGTCGCTCAAGCCATGGGCGAAATCATACAATGGATAGATGCACCACTTATCGCCAAGCCTGTAGTGATGTGCGTGGCGAATGCGGAGCAACAATGGATCGCGCATGATCATGTTTGGATGCGCGAGATCGATCTTCGCGCGCAACACATGTGCGCCATCGGGAAATTCGCCGGCCTTCATTCGGCGCAGCATGTCGAGATTCTCTTCGACGGTGCGATCGCGATACGGACCCGCCT
The DNA here is from genome assembly GCA_038323865.1 of Gemmatimonadales bacterium. Taxonomy (GTDB): domain Bacteria; phylum Gemmatimonadota; class Gemmatimonadetes; order Gemmatimonadales; family Gemmatimonadaceae; genus AG11. Next base: position 47,564 of record JBBQHJ010000002.1, on the reverse strand, counting down.
TCCCAGCTTCCGTTACCGTGCCTCGGCCCGTGCGAATCTCATCTTCGTTTTGCGAGTCGACATACGCCTTGCCGTTCTCAATGAGGCGCTCGGCGATCGCATAGAGTTTGGCGAAATAGTCACTCGCGTAGCGCTCCTCGGCCCACTTGAAGCCGAGCCATTCGACGTCCTTCCGAATGGCCTCGACATATTTCATGTCTTCCGTGAACGGATTGGTGTCGTCGAACCGGAGATTGCACGCACCACCGAAGTCATCGGCGAGGCCGAAGTTCAGGCAGATGGACTTTGCATGCCCAATGTGCAAAAAGCCGTTAGGCTCGGGCGGAAAGCGCGTCGTGACCGGCCGCCCAAAGCGGCCGGTGGCGACGTCCTCTTCGACGAGCTCACGGATGAAGTTGTTGCGCGGAGTGGTTTCTGTTGACACGTTCGGCTGATGGCTGTGGTCCTTCCATAATATAGAAGGGCCGTCAGTCCATCAGGGCTCGTCGGCTGGCAATCCGGACCCGTCGTTCTGGATCACCGGCGGCACGCCTGTATCATTGATCGGTCCGATGAGCGGGCTGGTGTAAGTGTTGTTGGTCCCCGTCTCAATGACCACCACCTGGAATGAATAGTTCGCCGGCGGCGGTGTGTCGGGGTCGGTGATGACGAGTTTCTTCCCCGCCGCATGGGTTGCCGTCGACCACGACGACGGAATTCCGAGCACCGTCCCGGTAAACGTCCATGTGCTGTTCTTCGCGGCCTCGAGCGTAATGGTGCTGTTGTTCTTGACGGGAATCGTCTTCGGATCGAACGACCACGAGCTTTGAGTCGGTGGTGTGAAGGTGACGGTCACTCTGTGATCAGCCATGTTGTCCCCTGCGTTGAGGTGGGCTGCGACGTGTCCTGCTGCTGCTGCGGTCTACTTACCGCTGAATCCTTTCGTGCGTGCGAGTTCGACGAAGCTTGGCTTCTTGAATCCGCGCTTCATCAGTTCATCCACAACGGGCTTCGCATCGGCGCTGCCGCCGAGTCGTAGCATCGATCCGGCTTGTATCGAGAGGTACTCAGTTTCCTTCGACGCACGTGCCAGCGAATCCACAAGAACGAGCGCGCGCGCCCAGGCAGTCGTCCCGCCGCTGCTTCCGGGCTGCGACAATAGATCGCCCTGCACGAGATAGCTGTCAGCGAGAATACGGCGGCGACTCAGATCTCCCGGCTTCGCCGCGATTGTGGCCTCACCCTCTTGAATCGTCCGGGCAATCAGCGTCGACGCTTCGCCAGTTCGCCCCAGACGCATGAGCGCCCGTGCGCGTGAGTTGCGCGTCATTGCCTCGGTCCGCTGCACAGACGTGTTGCCGGCATTTTTTGGCATCAACACCGTGAGCTGCCTCGACGCATCATCGAGCATGCGCAGCGCTCCGGCCGCATCACCACGCTCCAACAGCACGTCACCTATTCGCTGCTCGTTGTTCGCCAAGCCTGAACGCCAGGTCACATTCGTCGTGTCATGGGCAACGAGTGCCGCGTAGATCGCATGAGCCGAGTCGAGTTCGGCGAGTGCCGCTCCGGCGTTTCCTTGCCAGAGCCACATGTCGCTGAGGTACGTGCGCGCAATGGCGAACGCACGTTGCCAGTCACGATTCTCCGGATCACGGCGCAGCAAGCGCTGCTTGACTGCGAGCTCCGCGCTGTGATCCACAAAGGCGCGATCGAGATCACCCAGTTTGCGCTCGGCCACACCTGCCGCGTTGTGGACCACACCGAGCGTCAACATCCATTCCCACTTCATCGTGTCCCGCGGCACGATCGAGTCGAGGATACCGAGTGCGGCACGATAGCGTTCGAGCGCGCCGGGCACGTCTCCCTTTGCTTCGTGAGCCTGACCAATGTTGTTCAGTGCGTAAGCAACTTCCGCACGAAATGAGAGACTATCCCGGTAGTGCGACATCAACCGATCACTGATGCGCACGAAGGGTTCGAAGTGGCCGAGTGCGCCGTCTACGTTGCCGCGCTGCCATTCGACTGCACCGGCGTTGTAATGCGCGTGGGCGAGAGCGAGCTGCCACCGTGAATTCAGCGAGTCGCGCGCGGCGAGCGGCACCGAGACAGCGATGGCTCGCTGCATCAGTTGCGATGCTTCGGGCAGCTTGCCTTGCGTAAGCCGCACATTGCCGAATTGCTGAAACGCCATTGAGCGGCGCCACAGTTCCACGTCACTCAGCTCTGACTCCGGCACTGCCTCAAAATATGCGAGCGCCTTTTTCCCGACCTCGTCGAGGAGATCCAACTTCCCAATTGGCTGGAGGCGGTCGCTCAAGTCGCCGATCATGAAGCCGATGAGCTGCTCGGCCTGGGCTTGCCTCGCTCTGGCCGTTGCGTTGGCAATAGCGAGCCGTCGCGCCTGCACGGTTGCGCCGACGGCCATGATGACCAGCAACAGCGCGAGCACCGTCGTAAACGCAACGGCGGCGCGGTGACGCCGCGCAAATTTGCGCAGCCGATAGACGGCACTGATCTGGTGCGCCGAAACAGGCTCGTTGCGCAGGTAGTGTTCGAGATCGGCAGCGAATGCGCTGACGGTGCTATATCGCAGCTCGCGATCACTCTCCAGACTCTTGAGGACAATGCTGTCGAGGTCACCGGAGATGATGCGGCGCAGTGCTTCCGGATCGGTGCTGCGCTCGAGCGCCAAATCGGCGCGTCGCTGCATCTCCAGCGCCGCATACTGCAGACTCGGCGGCGGCACGTCGCCGCTCGACCGTTTGGCCATGATCGAGCGCCAGCCCGAGTTCAGGTCTGGATCGAATGGCAACACGCCGGCGAGCAACTCGTACAGCACGATGCCGAGCGAGAAGATGTCCGAGCGCGTATCGATGTCTTGGCCATCGCTCATGAACTGTTCGGGACTCATGTACGCCGGTGTGCCGACGATCATGCCCGTTGCCGTCAGCCGCAAATCTCCGTGCGACGACAAGATCGCCTTGGCGATTCCGAAGTCGATGACTTTACAGAGTGGTTGTCCGTCGACTTCCGCAACGAGGATATTCGATGGCTTGACGTCGCGATGGATGATTCCCTTCTGGTGCGCGTGTTGAATGGCGCGGCACACCTGGATCAGGAGCCGGACGCGATCATCGGTGCTCAGTCGGTGTGATGTCGCGTACTCCGTGATTGGCACACCGACGACGCGTTCCATCACGAAGTACGGCAATCCGTCGTCAGTCACGCCGGCGTCGTACACGCGCGTGATGTTCGGATGGTCCATGAGCGCGAGCGCGTGCCGCTCGGACTCGAAACGCGCTACGATCTCGTTGGTGTGCGTTCCCGCGCGGAGCACCTTGACCGCCACCTCGCGATGGACGGGCTCATCCTGCTCGGCGAGATAGACCACGCCCATGCCGCCCTCGCCGAGTAGCGAGATGATTCGGTAGGGGCCAACACGCGTCGGCGCGGTTGCTGGAGCGAGACGGGTGGGGACCGCATCCTGTGGTGCGACGCGATCTGTTGTCATGCCTTAAGTGGCAGCGAGCCCGCGTAAAGCGCAATGGGCTAGCTCACCCGATGACCACCGCGGCACGCTTGTCGTGCTCTACTGCGCGGCCACCGCCGTGCTCGTACGATTGCTCATTGTGGGCGGGACAGTCCACTCACACAGCGTCCGGGCGCATGGGCGTCGGTGTTGACGATCGGCGACGTCATCATCTCGCTGACGCTGGGCGTTGTACTCCTCTCCATCCTCGTGCGGGGATTCGGGATGCCGTTTCTGTTGCGTCGGACCAAGCTGGAGCTCTAGCCTGGCCGAAACTACGGACGCAGATGAACGCGGATGGAGCGCAGATGAACACAGATAGAACCGCTCTCTTTATGTCGAAGCGAAGGCAGCTCACGAAGTATCTGCGTCTATCTGCGTCCAATCAGTGTTCATCTGCGTGCGTAGTTGCCGTTCTGATCAGAACTTGATTGAAGTCTCCGATGTAACTGATATCCGCCCTGAACTCGGCCGTGAAATACTTCGAGTCCAGCACGGCCGTCTTCTGCCGGCTCGAACCGGTCAGCCAGGTGAAGTCCGCAAAGCTGAGGGGTGGTTTTGGAAGGCTGTCGGATTGAGCGAACAGCTGAAAGGAAGCAAAGCGAGAACGAGCGTAATCCATCTCATGGCGTGATATCGGCGATGACTTGATCCTCATCTGCTTTTCCGGGTGAAAAGCAGCAGACCACCGCCGCCGCAATTCCAGTTGCGACGCAGCCAATTCCGATGAAGACGTACGCGACGAGTGGCATGAGTGACCCACACGCAGAGTACGCGCGCCGCCATCAATGCCGCATTCGACGTTTGGCCGAATGCCGTAAGTGTTCTACAAATTCTCGCCGGCCGGCAGACTCATCGTAAACCGGCTCCCACCATCAGCTCGGCGCTCATACTTGAGCGTGCCGTGTTGCAGCTCCACGAGCTGACGCGCAATCGAAAGGCCGAGTCCTGTGCCGCGCGTGCGAATGCCCGAGCTGGTTCCGCGATAGAACGGCTGGAAGATGCGCTCTTCCTCATCGGGCGACACACCGGGACCGCGATCTTCAATCGCGAAGTACAGCAACACTTCCTCACGCCACACCCGCAACACCACGGGCGAATCCGCCGGAGAATACTTCACCGCATTCTCGAGCAGGTTCGTGAGCGCGCGCATCGTGTGCGTGAAGTCGAACTCACCTGTGAGAATCGTTCCATCGTTGTCGATGCGCACATCGATGCGGCCGGCACCATGCGCCGCTTCCACGCGTTCGAGTGCAGCACCGACGACGTCATCCACCGTGTTCAGTGCGCGCGAGATGCGCATGCCACCGGCATTGATCTGCGAGAGCTCGAGCAGATCATCCACGAGCGCATTCAGCCGGTCGGCTTCTTCCTCTATCACCTGCGCGCGCCCGGGATCGCCGCCGTTCCAGATCTCGTTGGCAATGCCCTTGATCGCCGTCAGCGGCGTGCGCAGGTCATGCGACACACTCGCCAGCAGCGCATCCTTCAACCGATCCCTCCGTCGCAGCGCCTCGGCCTCCTCCTCCGCTTCGGCACGCTGTCGTCGCCACTCGAGGAGCTGCGCCGCCACCACACCGGTGATCAGGAACGCAATCAGTACGAGCCAGTCGAGCGGATTGGAGATCGTGAAGGTGTAGTAGGGCGGAAGGAAGGCCCAATTGAATACGAGAAACGCCGTGAGTGACAGCGAGATACCAAGCGCGCGTCCCGCGACTGCGCTTCCGCCAAGCACGACGAGAAGAAAGGCAAGCGCGACGTGGGCCTTGTCGAGCTGGCTGCGCACCTGGAGCATGAGCGCAGCGAGTACGGCGAGGACCGAGAACCAGAACAGCCATTGGCGCGCGGTGCGCCATGTCGGCGTCACGCGTCGCCCTGAAGCTCGAAGCGATATCCGACCGCTGTCTCAGTGCGAATGAGTTTCGGTCGCACTGGATCGGGCTCCAGCTTTCGCCGCAGCTGTCCCACGTACACGCGCAGGTATTGCTGCGCGTCGCCCGATGCCGAGCCCCAGACGGCGTTGAAGAGTTGGGAGTGCGTCAGGGTTTGTCCCGCATGCGCGATGAAGTAGCGGAGGAGGCTCCACTCGGTTGGAGTGAGGTGAATCTCCTCGCCAGCGCGCTTGATCGTCCTCGACACAAGGTCGATGCGCAGATCGGCAATTTCGATGACGGCGTCGCCTCGGCCTCCGCCTTTCGCACCAGCGCGGCGCAGTTGCGCCCGCACGCGCGCCGTGAGCTCCAGCGTGCTGAATGGCTTGGTGACGTAATCATCCGCACCCGCATCGAGCAGCCGTTCCTTCTCGCGATCCGAGTGCCGCGCCGACAACACAATAATCGGCACATTCGTAAAGCTCCGCAGATCTCGGCACACGTCATACCCGTCGGCATCTGGTAGGCCGAGGTCGAGAACAATGAGCTGCGGCTGTGCAGACGCGGCGAGATCGAGCCCTTCACGCGCCGTTGCCGACTCTTCCACGCGATCGGCGACGCCTTGCAGGGCGTTCCGAACGACGCGCCGGATCTGCGGTTCGTCGTCGATGACGAGAATCACGTCGGCAAGCGGTGTATCCCGCGCTGGGAGCATGTCATACGATACCTCACGCGTGCGACGGCGACGAGAGCGCGGGTTCTTCGATGTCGGCGTCGCCGAGGTCGGAGTCGTGGTCGATCAGATCGCGCAGGCGGTATGCATGGCCGGCGAGGTACGGAATGGCCGTCACCACCACGTTTGGCTTGAAGAGGAACGCCGTGCGGATGTAGAGCGCCGTCTTGTTGTGCAGCAAGTGCTCCCACCACTTCTTCGGTACAATCTCGGGGACGACGATGGTCACCAGCTCACCCGGCGCGACCATGCGCAGGTTCTCGACGAATTCCACGAGCGGCTTGAGGATCGACCGATAGGGCGAACGAATGATCTCGAGTGGAACACCGATGTCCCAGACGTCCCAGTCTGCGCGGATCCTCGCGGCATCCCGGTCGTCCACATCGATGTAGACCGCGATCACCTCATCGGAGATAGTCGTCGCGTAGACAAGGGCGCCCGCCGTCGCCTTGGTGATGCTGCCCACCGGCACGATCACCGTGTGATGCAATGGCGTGATCGGGCTCTGGCCTTCGAAGCGCACTTCGGCGGCGAACTCTTCGTAGTGCCTGTGTATTTTGCGCAAAAGGAGAATAATTGCCGGGATGATCAGTGCGATGATCCAACCACCAGTGGTGAACTTGGTGACGAGTTGAATTACCGATACCAGCCCAGTCGCCACGGCGCCGATCCCATTGAGCCACGCCTTCCACTGCCAGCCGTCCTCGCGCGTGCTGCGCCAGTGCACCACCATGCCTGCCTGCGAGAGCGTGAAGCAGACGAACACGCCGATCGCATAGAGCGGTACGAGGGCATTCGTGTCGCCCTTGAACATCCACACCAGGAGTAGTGCGACGAACGCCAGTGTGATGATTCCATTCGAGAAGGCGAGACGATCACCGCGCGCAGCAAGTTGCCGAGGCATGTAGCGGTCCTGCGCGAGAATTCCTGCAAGGCGCGGGAAGTCGGCGAACGCTGTATTCGCCGCAAGCACCAGCACGGCGAACGTGCTGTACTGAAGTGCGTAGTATGCGGCGCCGCCGCCGAACACATGATGCCCAAGAATGGACAGTACCGTTTCGCTCGTGGTGGGCATCACGTGATAATGTCGCGCCAGAAACGACACGCCGAGAAAGAAGGTGGCGAGAATGGCGACCATCCAGCCGAGCGTGGTGGCGGCGTTCTTCTGTGCCGGTGCCTTGAAGGCCATGACGCCATTCGAGATGGCTTCGGTGCCCGTCATCGCCGCGCATCCTTCAGCGAAGCCGCGCATGAGGAGATAGACCAACGCGAATCCCGTGACGGGAGACAGCTGGCGACTGACCACGGCAGCATTCGACGCAACCGCCACCTCGTGGCCCGTCCAGATTCGAAATGCACCGACACCCAGCAACGCGAGCATCATCGCGATGAACGCGTAGGTCGGAACCGAAAACGCCGCCCCCGATTCCCGAACGCCGCGCAGATTCACTGTCGCAAGCAGGATGATCGACAGTGCACAAATGAGCACTGTGTGTGGCGCAAGCGATGGATAGGCCGACGTGATTGCTGCAACACCGCCGGCAATGGACACAGCGACCGTGAGGATGTAATCCGTCAACAGTGCCGCGGCGGCGATGAGTCCTGGCATCACGCCGAGATTTTCGCGCGCCACCGTATAGGATCCGCCGCCATTCGGATACGCAAACACCGTCTGGCGATACGACAGGCCAACGAGCACCAATAGACCAACAATGACGGCCGAGATTCCGAAGACAAAGTTGACGGCCGCGAGTCCGATGGCGCCGCCGAGCACGAAAAGAATCTGGTCGGTGGCGTACGCGACGGATGAGATAGCGTCGGACGAAAGAACGGCAAGTGCGGTCTTCTTGTTCAGTCGCTCGTGTTCGAGGCGCTCGCTCGGGAGAGGCCGCCCAAAGACTGCATGTTTGAGTTGACGATATGCTGATGGCATGTCTGTAAGCTCACAGACATGCCATCAGGGAGGCACAAGGAAGCCTCCGCCCCGTGTGAAGATTGTATAAGGACGCTACGGCTTGGGCATTCCCGACATCATCATCTTCGACTGAATCGCGGGCAGTTGCACACGCTGCGCCTCGGTCAGGATTGCGCCCACGGCGTGCTGGTCCCGGATGAGGTTGAGCATCGACTCCGACATCGATCGTGACTGCTCACACGCTGCATCGCGAATCGCCTGTTCGTTGATGGGAGAAGCCCAATCTGTCATCGCCGTTGTGAGTGCACTCACTCTGGGCCTGGACATCGACGACATCATCCTAGTCATGCGCACGCTCTGCGAGTCCCGTTGCGCGAGGACGAGATTCTCGAGCTGCGTGATCTGGTCGGGGCGCAGGTTCAGGTCGGCCCTCGCCTCGAGCACCCACTCCGCCGGGTGCTGCAGCCTCATGGAATTCGCCGAGATCGCCTTGATCTGCGCATCGCTCGGTGGAATTCGTGGCGGTGCCGGGCTCACCCGCGCACGGAGCGAGCCGGCGAACGCAATGGTCGCGATAAGAAGCAGGGCTTTAGTAATATTTAGATACTATTTTCCTGCGAGGAATGCTTCAACCTCCGGCCACACCAACTCTGGTCGCTCTGCATACGTGAAATGCGCAGCATTCGGCACCTTGAAGAGCCGAGCATTTGGAAGTGCGGTAATCCACTCCTGCACCAGATCCATGGGGATGGCTTCCTGCTCTCCATGCACGATGAGCGTGGGCGCAGTGACGTTCCTCAATTGCGCGCGAAGATCCCAGTCGCCGTACGAGCCCATGACCACGCGATTCGTCGTCGTCAGTCCGTACCGAATGCCGCGCGGATCCGACGCACACAGATCCGATCGCAACAACGTGAGTGTGCGGTCAGGCTCGGCGAGTCGCAGGCGCAGTGCATCGAGCCAATACGCGCGACACGCCTCTCTCGCATCCTGCTTTGGATCGGCGAGTGCCTTGTTCGACTCGGCCATGCGACGACGCATCGCACTGTCCACGCGTGGCGCTGCGTTCTGGCTGAAGCGTTGCCAGAAGTCGCCACGACGCGGAGGCACGGGTCCAAAGAACACCATGCGCTTGACCCGCTCGGGATGCGCAATGGCGTACGTCGCTGCAAGCAGCGGTCCGTATGAGTGCGCAACGAGCGTGACCCTGTCGAGCTTGAAATGCTCACGCACCGTCTCGAGATCCATCGCCTGCTGCACGGCATTGAGACGCACGGTGTCGCGCGGAAGCGTCGACCGTCCCGCGCCTCGCTGGTCATAGAAAATCACCACATGATGCTCGGCCAGCGGCGCGAAGTCGCCGGCAATGCTTTCGAGATCTACGCCAGGTCCGCCGTGAATGGCAATCAACGTGTCGGTGCCGCGACCGACTGTTCTATAGAAGAGGCGCGCGGAGTCCGGTGTGATGATGTATCCGGATTGTTGTGCGGACAGCGGAAAAAGCAGGCCCCTCGCTACGCTCAGGGCGACAAGCAGGACCGTCATCCTGAGTGCGGCGAAGGATCTGCATTTCATAGCTTCATCCCCTTTAGCGTTCTCACGAGCGCGGGAAGATGCCCGCGCCGCACCGTTGCGAAATGTTGCCCGACGGCGACTGGCGGTCAGCCTAGAAGATGCGCCCGCCTCCCCGTCTTAGCTATGCCACCCGCAGTCTACCAGCGGCGACCGAAGCCGAAGCCGAAGAAGTGATCGGGTCCGCCGGTACGGTAGGCCCACGCCGGCGCGCGCGTCACGCTTGAGGTTCTGATTGATGCCAAAGGTCAGTCCGCCGTTCAGATACTTGGTTGACGGCTCGCTCGATCCGCGTGGAATGAAAGCCGAAGAGCCCTACATGTGATCCGACATGCTCAGTGATACCGACGCCGAGTGAACCGCTGAGGCCCACTTCGCCGTGACGACATTCGTCGCTCGTGAACCACGCGTAGTTGGTGTTCGCGGCAACGAGAGTCGATCGGAGAATTTCCAGCTGAGTGCGCGCTCCGCTTTCGGCTCCGGGCTCGTCGCGCGGAAAGACTGGCCTCCGGTTTCAATCGTCGTTACGCCGAGCACCGAGATGGACGGAATCAGCCCTTCGCCGGTGAACGCCGCGACCTTCGCACCGATGGCGACGTCTTCAAAGCCGCGCTCTGTACCGAACGGTGTGCGCTTGATGTCGTACGAGTTGAGGCCGCCGCGAATTTCGGCGCGCGGCTGTGCGCCAATACGCAGCAGGCCTTCACCGATGGACTGCGCGTGCTCGGCGCCTGTGGTCGACAAGGTACTTCCTGCGTCGAACTCCATCATGCCCTTCCGCACGCTGTCGGTGCTCTCGGTGCAATCGGCGATCAGGAACGATGGGCTCGAGACCCTCGTGCATCTGCGCTGCGCATGCGCTGATGAATCCGTCGGCGAGAATGATGGCCGCGCGGCGCGAAGGACACCTTGCCTACCGTCCCGACCCAGCAGCTAGCCCGCGTGCGGAACGCGCTGTCCGTATGCTAACGCGCCCGTGGTTACACTCCGGCGAGATAGCGCAGGCTCGTGCCCATCGAGCGATATCCGGCCTCGCGAAACGCTTCTTCCCATCGCGATCCCGCTGCGCGCACACCATCGATCGTGTCGACAACGACATCCCGCTTACGCGCGCCACCACGCGGCGCCACGAGATGCTTTCCCAACAACTCGGCGGCCTCGCGCACGTCGTCCTCATTCGCATCCTCGCGCACGCGAATGCGCGCGCCGCGTGATTCGGAATTCAGCACGATACGTCCGCCGCGCGTGACGAGCACTGCACCCGCGCCACGCGGCCGAGCGAGTGGATCGATCGACGAGCCTTCAGTAAGTGTTAACGAATAGACGTTCGCCGGATCCGAAACAGGCATCACGACCGTTGCATCCTCGGCATTCTCTCCGGTTGCGCGTAACATCTCTACCGCGTCCGGCAACGCGAACTGCGCACCAGCCAATCCATTCACGAAATAGCCGCGCTGAACTTCTCCGCGAAATTCGAGGCGCTTCAACTCATGATAGATCGATCGCCATTCAATCGGCGGTCGCTCACGCCGCCACCAATCACGTGACACACTCCCCTACCGCTCCAGCCACTTTCGCGCGATCTGCTCGGCGAGTTCCTGTTCGTCGCGCTCGGCGCCGAGCGTGCCTGGTGTGTGTACGAGCGACCAGCGTCCGCCCCATGTGCCGGCGTGCGCATCGGCCAACTCTGGTCGGCGCCATTTCGGCAGCCGGCGCAGGTTCGTTCGGCGTTGCACAACCGGACGATTCTCGCTCGGCTTGAAGTCGGCGGGCAGCCAGCGCGTTGGATCCGGTTCGTTGCCGCGCTTCTGCGGAAGCACTGACTTCCAGCGCAACACATCGCGCAGCGCATCGACCGTGTCGTTCGTGACGATACCCTCGGCGACCAGTTCACGAATTGCATCGCGCACCGACTGCGTGCCGAGTGTACTCGCCGCGGCGAGATCGGCGGTAAATGACGCGCCCTGTGTGCGAAGCGCGTCGAGGACTTTGCGCGCGCTCTCGCTGAGGTTGGACTCGATGGACGGTACGCTGAGCCACAAACGTCCCGTTCCGCGCTCGAAGAACTTGATTCGCCCGACCTTCGGTGAGCTGGTGGCCTGCGTGTCACGTCTCGGTTCGGCGGCCCAGACAAGAGCGCCGCTTGCAGAGAGTCGCGCGAGTGCATCGGTGTCGTACTTCTCGACGCGCGCCGGTAGATATTCGCGTTCCCATGCGTCGCCCGGACGCGCGAGTCCGTACATCTGCGAAAGGGCGAGCGCTGTCGCGTCACTGCCGGTGAGCTGAGTGGCCGGTGTGAGGTGTTGCCAGCGCTGGAGGTATCGCTCGAACACGTCGAGCTGCACCGCTTCGATCTGCTTGCGCGCGATCGCGAGTTCTCGACGACGTGCCTGCTCGAGCAGGCGACGTGAGCACCAGCGCGTAACGGTGCGATCTCCGCCGAAGCTGCCGCGCACGAGAATGCGTTTCTGCTCCCAGTCGTTCAGCCGGCGCTCGATCCAGGCTGGGTCGAATCCATAGCGGTCTTGCGCGTCGTCGACAGTGATGGGTCCAGCGAGTGAAACCCATCGCGCGAGTATTTCGCGTCGTGCTGCTTTTTCTGTGAGGGCGGTTTGCCTGAGCTGTTCGGGGATCTTGGCTTCGATTTCTGTGAACGGGCCGTATGCGCTGGCGTAGCGCGCGTATGCGTCGACGAGGATGTAGCGGGCGGTGCTAGGTGCAGATTCCTCGACTTCGCTCGGAATGACACGCTGCGGAGTGGTGTCATTCCGAGCGGAGCGCGGAGCGCGCAGTCGAGGAATCTGCAGCTCCACCAGCCGACCACTTTGCAACACCGCATCCAGCGGATTGCCCCTCAACCATTCGGTCGGCGGAGCAACACGCGCCTCCAACTCCTCGCGCGTGACATCGCCCGCGCGATCGACCAGCAACGCCAACTCATCGGCATCGCGCGCCTGACGGCCGGGCGCAGTTCCCCTCCGCCTCGCAAGCAGCTCATCGAGCACCGCGATAGTCGCTTCGTCGGCGCCCGCCCCGCCCATCAGTTCATCCAGCAAGGCTGTGTCGAGCGACAACAGCGCCGCACGCTGCTCTGCACGCGGCGTGTCGTCGCCATACATCCAGTCGATCACGAATCCGAATTGCAGGGATGTCGCAAACGGCGACGGTATCTGCGTTTCAACCGTGCGAATCGAGATTGCGCCGCTCGCGATGCCGCTCAGTACATCGCGCAGACCGGTCATGTCGAACGCATCCTGCAACACATCACGGTATGTCTCGACGACAATCGGGAACGACGGAAACTCGTTCACCGCTTGTAGCAGATCGGCCGCCTTGAGTCGCTGAAGCCACAGGGGCATCCGTCGACGTGGATTCCCGCGTGGCAACAACAGCGCACGTGCCGCGTTCATCCTGAATCGCGCGCCGAACAGCGACGACGCGCCAACTTCCTCCAGCACGAGACGATGCGCTTCCTCCGCTGAGAGAGAGCGAATAGCGTCGAGCGGCAGTTGGGCGCCCATGTCGGGCAGGCGCAGCATGAGACCATCGTCCGTTGTCTGTACCTGCACGTCCATGTTGAGCCGCTCGCGCATCCTCCGCGCGAGCGCCATGCCCCACGGCGCATTCACTCGGCCGCCAAATGGCGCGTGGAGCACCACTCGGATCGAGCCCACTTCGTCGCGGAAATGCTCGAGCACCAGGTGATTCTCGTCCGGAACGATATCCGTGACGGCGCGTTGCGCCTGCACGTACTCGACGAGTGATTTTGTCGTCGCTTCGTCGGCGTGATAGCGGAGTTGGATGTCGCTCAGGTCTTCGAGCGTTCGTGCGGCATCGAGTAGCCGGCGTAACGCGCCGACGCGCGGCGTGAGATGATTCGAGCGCGCCATGAATTCGCCGTGCCAGAACGGCATTCTCGCGGGCGCTCCGGGTGCAGGCACCACGATTACGCGATCATGTTCGATCGAACGGATGCGCCACGTGGAGCTGCCGAGTTGGAATGCGTCGCCCACGCGAGACTCGTGTACGAATTCCTCGTCGAGTTCACCGAGTCGAGTTTTATCGGCAAGGTTGACGGTGTAGAGTCCGCGATCGGGAATGGTGCCGCCGGAAATGGTGGCGACCATTCGCGATGCACGTGCGGGAGTCAACACGTCGCTGATGCGATCCCATGAGATGCGCGCCTCGAGTTCAGCGGCGACATCACTGGGATACTTCCCGGAAAGCATCGCGAGGGTCTCGTCGAACGCGGCGCGGGTCAGCGCGTGATACGGGTATGCGCCGCGGATGAAGTCGTACAATTCGTTCGCCGTCCAGTCGGGCTCTGATGCCACAATGGCGACGATGATCTGCGCCAGCACATCGAGTGCGTTCTGCACGACGCGTGTTGGCTCGACGTCGCCCGATGCCATGCCATCGAGAATGGCGAATTGCTCGAGTGCGTCATCGCGAAAGGTCGGAATGAAGACGCCGCGGCTGACTGCTTCGAGAGAATGTCCTGCCCGTCCAACACGCTGAAGCGCAGCGGCCACGCGCTTCGGACTCTGGATAAGCAACACGAGGTCGACAGAGCCGACGTCGATGCCCAGCTCGAGTGAGCTCGTGGTGACCAGTGCGCGGATCTCTCCGGCTTTGAGCCGCTCTTCGAGTAGCAATCGTCGCTCGCGAGAAAGAGAGCCGTGGTAGGGCTGTGCGATCTCCTCTTCTGCGAGCGCATTCACTCGTGCGGCAATTTTCTCGGACTGCGCCCGGTTGTTCACGAACACCAGCGTGGTGCGCGATGCGCGGATCTTTTGAAGAACGAGCGGAGCAACGGACGTCCAGATCGTTCCGTCTACGTGCGCCAGATCCGGCACAGGCGAGACGACGTTCATCTCCATCTTCTTTACGAGCCCGCAATCCACGATGGTGACGGGTCGGTAGGAAGCAGCCTCGCACCCGCCCAGGAACCGCGCGATCTCCTCCAACGGCCGCTGTGTCGCCGAGAGACCGATCCGCTGCGGCGCCGCTGGCGCGACACGAGCAAGCCGTTCGAGCGTCAGCGCGAGATGGGCACCGCGCTTCGTTCCCGCAACGGCGTGGATCTCATCGATGATCACTGCCCGCAATGCGCTGAACATCGTTCGTCCACGCACGCTGGTGAGCAGAATGTGCAGGGATTCCGGTGTGGTGATCAGGATGTGCGGCGTCTTCCGCAGCATCTTCGCTCGCGCCGAAGCGGGCGTATCGCCGGTCCGCACAGCAACGCGGATTTCTGGGAATCTCTCGAACCGCGTCTTCAGTTCCGCCAGCGGCCGTTCGAGATTCCTCTGGACATCATTGTTCAGCGCCTTGAGCGGCGACACATACAATAGATGTACTGCATTGGCCAACGGTGCCTGAAGCCCGTCGGTGATCAGCGCGTTCAGCTCCCAGAGAAACGCTGCCAAGGTCTTGCCCGTACCCGTAGGCGCGAGAATCAGGGTGTCATCGCCACTGGCAATGGCCGGCCACCCCGCACGCTGCGGCGCCGAGGGCTCGCCGAGCGTCTCGGTAAACCATCGAGCCACCTCTGGATGAAAGTCGGCCAGTGGGTTGGCAGGCATTCTTCAAGATACTGTGGAATACTGCGGACGCAGATGTTCGCAGATGTTACGCAGACGAACGCAGATAAAACCGAAGTTCCCCAGAAGAACAACGGCAGTTATCTGTGTTCATCTGTGTCGCCGAAGGCGCTCTGCGTTCATCTGCGTCCGCAGTGGAAGAAAATTGACACGATTCGGGAAGCACTCTCAACAAATCCTTTTAAGTTGCAGGAATGAAAGACCTCCTCACCAACGCCGCCGCGCGATCCATCAACTACCTCGAGTCACTCGGCGAGCGACCAGTTAGCCCGCGCCCTGACGCGATCGCGCGCCTCTCTGAATTCGATATTCCACTCCCGGAACACACGTCCGATCCCGCCGAGATGCTGAAGCAGCTCGATGAGCTGGGTTCGCCCGCAACAATGGCGATGGCTGGCCCTCGGTTCTTTGGGTTTGTCATCGGCGGCTCGCTGCCGGCAACGGTCGCCGCGGGCTGGCTCGCCACGGCATGGGACCAGAACTCGGGTCTCTACAAGGGCACGCCTGGCACGGCGATCATCGAGCACGTCGCGTTGAAGTGGCTCCTCGAGGTGCTTGATCTTCCGCGCAGCGTCGCTGGAAGTTTCGTCACTGGAACAACGGTGGCGCACATCACGGCGCTCGCCGCGGCGCGACACTCGGTGCTCGCCAAGGTCGGTTGGAACGTCGAAGCCGACGGATTGTTTGGCGCGCCTCCGATCACCGTCATCACGAGCGAAGAAGCACACCCCACCCTCTTCAAGGCACTCGGAGTCGTTGGACTCGGCCGACGTCGTGTGGTGAAGGTGCCGGTTGATTCACAGGGACGCTTGCGTCTCGATGCGCTGCCGAAGATCAGCGGGCCAACAATTGTCTGCGTGCAAGCCGGCAACGTGAACACTGGCTCGTTCGATCCGATTGGCGACATCTGCGACATCGCCCATGAAGCCGGGGCGTTCGTGCATGTCGATGGTGCTTTTGGGCTGTGGGCTCGTGCGTCTAAGGAGCAGCAGCATCTCGCCGTAGGCATCGAACGTGGCGACTCCTGGGCGACCGACGGCCATAAGTGGCTGAACGTTCCGTATGACAGCGGCATCGCGTTCGTGCGCGATCACGATGCACTGCGTGCCGCCATGGCAGTGACCGCCGAGTATTTACCGACGGATTCTCCGCAGCGGAATCCATCCGATTATACGCCTGAACTTTCGCGCCGCGCGCGAGGCGTGGAAGTCTGGGCGGCGCTTAAGACGCTCGGTCGCGACGGCGTGGACGAGATGGTGGCTCGCCATTGCAGACAGGCGCGGCGGTTTGCCGAAGGATTGTCGCAAGCTGGCTTCGCAATATTGAACGAAGTGGTACTAAATCAGGTACTCGTCTCGTTTGGCGACCCCGAGCGTAACGCGCGGGTCATCACAGCTATTCAGGACGATGGCA
The DNA here is from genome assembly GCA_038323865.1 of Gemmatimonadales bacterium. Lineage (GTDB taxonomy): Bacteria > Gemmatimonadota > Gemmatimonadetes > Gemmatimonadales > Gemmatimonadaceae > AG11. The sequence goes on along the minus strand of JBBQHJ010000002.1, from coordinate 30,946 downwards.
CGTGTTGGGCAGGCATTACCGTCTGGCAGGGACGTACTGCTATGCGTATCTCCGTAATCGGCTGGAACACCACCGACGACGATGTTGAGCGGAGTCTCGAGGCGATGATTCGAATCGGGAGGTCCATGTAGGCGCTAGTGGAGCGCGGCTTGCCTTAGTTCGGCCCATGTCCCGTTCGCTTCGTCTGTTTGCCCTGATTGCGCTCGCCGCGTGTTCACACCCCGCCGAGCTTCCCGTGTCGGCCGGCATCGGCCCGAGTCCGCAACTGCCTTCTCCGCACAAGGAGAGGATACCGACCGTCAACGTCGCTCCCGCTATTCACTGGAACGCTGACGCGACGCCCCGCTCCATCGACGGCACTCGCACCATCGCCTTCGCACGCGACCTCGATCATCCGCGGTGGCTCTACGTCCTTCCCAATGGCGACGTACTCGTTGCCGAGACGAACGCGCCACCGAAGCCCGACGATGGACATGGCATCCGCAAATGGGCGATGGACAAGTACTTCAAGAAGGCCGGCGCCGCGGTGCCGAGCGCCAATCGAATTACACTGCTGCGCGATACGAATGGTGATGGCGTCGCCGACGTGCGCACCGTCTTCCTCGAAAAACAGAACTCACCGTTCGGCATGGCGCTCATCGGCAGTGATTTCTACGTCGCCAACAGCGACGCACTCATGAAGTTCCACTACGACTCCGGCTCGACGCACATTTCATCAGCCGGCACCAAGGTCGTCGACCTACCCGCTGGAACGATCAATCACCACTGGACCAAGAACGTCATCGCAAGTCGCGATGGCTCCCAGCTCTATGTCACGGTCGGCTCGAACAGCAACGTCGCCGAAAACGGCATCACGGTTGAAGAAGGTCGCGCGGCGATCTGGGAAGTCGACGTCAAGACCGGTGCACATCGCGTCTTCGCGAGCGGTCTTCGCAACCCGAACGGCATGGCGTGGGAGCCGGCATCCGGCGTGTTGTGGACGTCCGTCAACGAGCGCGATGAAATTGGCGGCGACCTCGTGCCCGACTACATGACGTCCGTGAAAGACGGCGGTTTCTACGGCTGGCCGTACAGCTATTACGGATCAATCGTCGACGCGCGCGTCGAACCACCGCGGCCCGACCTCGTGAGCAAGGCCATCAAGCCCGATTACGCACTCGGTCCACACACCGCATCGCTCGGCCTCGCCTACTCGCCCGCCAACTCTACGATGCTCCCTGCTAACATCTCAGGCGGAGTGTTCGTGGGACAACACGGCTCCTGGAATCGTGAACCGAAGAGTGGCTACAAGGTGATCTTTGTGCGCTTTGCGAACGGAATGCCGGTCGGGGAACCGGTGGACGTGGTCACGGGATTCCTTGATCAACATGAGAATGCGCATGGACGCCCTGTCGGCGTGGCAATCGACAAGAACGGCGCCCTTCTCGTGGCGGACGATGTCGGAAACGCCGTGTGGCGGGTGACCAAGCAGTAGGCGGCGGCGTCTAACAGGTGTCATTCCGAGCGAAGTCGAGGAATCTGCACCTACGCCGTTTCGACATGACCAATTTTACCCTGTTCGACACGACAATTGGAACGTGCGGCATTGCGTGGAGTGGCGCCGGCGTCACAGGCGTGCAGCTCCCCGAAGGCAGTCTCGCAACCACACGCGCGCGATTGCTCCACCGGAACGCAGGCGCCGAGCCGACCTCCGCGCCCTCGTCGGTGCAGTCGATTATTGATTCGATCATTGCGCTCTTCAACGGTAAGGCCATCGACCTCACGGCGGTCCAGCTCGATGACGCGCACGTCCCTGATTTCAATCGTCGCGTCTACGCCATCACCCGCGCCATTCCACTCGGCAGCACGCGTACGTATGGGAGCATCGCCAGCGAGTTGGGAGATCCGCTACTCGCGCAGCAGGTCGGCCAGGCACTCGGCCGCAATCCATTTCCGATCATCGTGCCCTGTCACCGAGTGCTCGGCGCAAATGGAAAGCTCGTTGGCTTCTCAGCGCCCGGCGGTGTGGACACCAAGCGTCGCATGCTGCTCATCGAGCGCGCGCTTCCGGATGAGCCGCTGAGCCTTTTTAGTTAGCGCACTGAGGGAAATGCGGATTCCTCGACTTCGCTCGGAATGACACCCTGCGCTGCGCCGACGACGGCCCTACACGGAACTCAGGGTTCGGGCGGCCGCAACTTGAACTGCAGCACCGTAACGCCCGGGTCGAGGCCTGGCACCTCGATAACGCGCTTCAATCTGTCGCGTCGCGCCGAGATCACCACATCCCAGTCGCGCTCGAATCCACACCAGCGGAAGAGACCATCACTACCCGTGTCTCCACCGTCCGAAACGGGAACGAGCTTGCCTGTCGTGTTCTTACGATCCAGCACCAAGCTGACGTTGTTCGCTGGCAATGAATCCGGGTCCAGGATGCGACCAATCACCATTGCCTCGCCCACTGGCTGCTTGTCGCTCACACAGCGATCGCGCACATAATCAGTGAGCGTCCGTGTTGGCACGTTGAAGGTGAGCGTCGAGTCGCGGATCGCGAAGAAGTTCGCATCCGTGGGAATGGTCAATCCGATCTGTATCAAACGCTCATCGACCAGCGAGACGTGATACGGCCCCGGCGGCAACTCATTGATCTCGACATTACCATCTGCGTCGGAACGGGCGATATATGTCGTCGAGTCAAGCCGCAGTACTCGCCCGCTGTCGGGCTTGCCGCGTATGGTCAGCAGTTTCATGCGCGCTGAACCGAGCGACGCGCGCCAGGATGTGCCGTCCTCCCACCGTGCGCGTGCAAGCTCACCACCGGTTTCCTGAATGATCAGGCTTCCCGCGCGAAATGACACCATCGCCCCTCGGCGCTCATCCTCCTTGCGAGACTCCCGTGTGGGAATGCGCAGGAACCACCGATCGATGAGCACAACACCATTCGCCATCGTTCGGAATATGACGTGTCCGCCAGGCTTGCCACGGTCGAACAGTTGTGCGAATCCGCGATACAGAAACTCGATGTCCACCAGCGATTTTGCCGTGGTATCGATCCACAATGCGCCATCAATCTCAATGCGACCACGCTTGTGCTCTGCGGCTACGAAGCCCAGTCCGATTTGGTGCGGTCGCTCGGGCACTGCATCCATGACGCGGAAGCAATAGCCATTCGCGAACGCCTCATCGAGCAACACCTCGGCGTCGGGGCCAAATGCCGTCCGCACGCCAACACTGTCGTTCGCAAAGCCGTGCTCCACGAATGCCTGCGCCGAGAGCGAGGCGACGTAGGAATTTGTTGCCTGCGCGGAGTCCATGACGACGCTCATGGACATGATGTCATCCGTCTCGAAGTTTCTCTTGCGAATGATCTCGAGACGCGTGATGGTCGCCGGTTTCGATTCCCGTGCGACGATGGTTGCGAGGAGGCCTGTGCGCGCCTGCTCGAGCAACGAGAGTGCCGCTTGTGAATCCTTGCGCCTTGGACAGGGCGCCGCCGCGAGGGTTCGCACCGCGTCGAGTGTGAGCGGCACCGTGATCATGTTCACGTCGAGGCGAAGTGTTGGGCTCGCGCTCGCCGGAATGGGCAGTTCCGTTGGCCTGAAGCCAAGTCGCACTGTGCGCAGAATGCGCGCGTCGGGCGCGCGTGGGAGTTCGTATTCACCGCGCGCGTTCGTGAGTGCACGATTCAGCATGATTCGGCCCGAATCCATCACGATGACGATAGCGCCGGGCACAGAGCCGCCGGACGCGCTCTCGCGGACCACGCCACGAATGGTCTGGCCGCGCGCGATTGGCGCGATTGCCAGCAGGAGAGAAAGTAGAATTCTCCGCATCGGCCCGAACCTACTCTGGACTCCTCGCTTTGGCGATATCACATTCGTCGTATGCCCACGGCCGAACGGCAGCTCGCCACCTTCATAGACAAGTTCGACGCGGCGAACCAGAAGCTCATCCGGTCCGTTCGCTCGGCGATGCGCAAGAAGTACCCGACCGCGCACGAGCTGGTTTATGACAACTACAACTTCTTCGTGATCGGCTATTCGCCTACGGAGCGTCCGTCGGACGCGATCTTTTCGATTGCCGCCCAGGCAAAGGGAGTGAGCCTGTGCTTCATTCACGGCGCAAAGCTCAAGGATCCCGAAAAACGGCTCCATGGTGCGGGCAAACAGACGCGGGCCCTCGGCCTCGCAACGGCAGCCGTGCTGGCTGAGCCGGCCGTTGCGGCGCTCATGTCGCAGGCGGTGGCGAATTCACCGTCGCCACTCAATCCGAAAGCCAAGGGTCAATTGATCATTCGTTCCGTCTCGGCCAAGCAGCGTCCGCGGAAGAAGGCATGACGGCTTTCAGCGGAACGCGGCGTTTGCCACGGGGCTCGCGATCGGGATTGTACTGCTCGTGATGGCGGCGGACATCATACGTATCGTGATAGTTGGCGCGCTGGCCGGCCGCGTTGCGACCAGGGAAACTGCTCCGGGGAAACGATAGCAATGGGATGTTTGCGTCTTCGCATTTCAATGTCGCTCGACGGTTACGTCGCGGGCCCGCTGCAAAGTGTTGACAGCCCGCTTGGTGAAGGCGGCATGCGATTGCACGACTGGGTTTTTCAGCTCCGAGCATTCCGCGCCGAGCATGGTATGGAAGGCGGCATCGAGAATGAGAGTTCGGTGACTGTGCGTGAAGCGCTCGAGAACGTTGGCGCCACGATCATGGGCCGCAACATGTTCGGCGGACATCCCGGTGATTGGAGCAAGGAAAATCCCTGGGACGGTTGGTGGGGTGCCAACCCGCCGTATCACCATCCGGTATTCGTGTTGACGACCCATGCACGCGACCCGTTGGTAATGGAAGGCGGCACCACGTTCCACTTTGTGACCGATGGCATCGAGTCAGCACTCGCGCAAGCGAGGCGCGCGGCTGGCGAGAAGGATATTCAGCTTGCCGGTGGTGCCAACGCTGCGCAGCAATACTTGCGTGCTGGTCTCGTCGATCAAATCGACATGAGCCTTGTTCCTGTTCTTCTCGGTGCCGGCGAGCGCCTGTTTGACACTGTCGGGGACGATCTGTTCGGTTTGAAGCTCGTGAGAACGATTGCGACGCCCGAGGTGGTTCATTTGAGGTTCACGCGGGCGTGAGCCTCAGCACTGCTGCTTAACCCTACTTTGCGAATGCACATGCGAAACATCTCGATCCTTGCCGTCATTGCAGTGGCAGCATGCGCCGACAAGCCCGCGCTGGTAGACACAACAGCAACCAAAGCAGCGGCCACCGCGCTTCCGGCGGGTGAAGCAAAGCTCGCCGTCGATGGCGGCGACATCTGGTATAAGGTCTCGGGTACAGGAACTGGCACGCCGGTCATTCTTCTCCACGGCGGCCCTGGCTTCAACAGCTACTACCTCAAGCCACTCGAAGCACTCGGCGACGATCGCAAGGTTGTGCGCTACGACCAGCTTGGCGGCGGCAAGTCAGGCCCGCTGACGGATACTACCAAGATGACCATTCCGCATTTCGTCGCCGAGCTCGACTCGTTGCGAGTGAAGCTCGGATATGACAAGGTGCATATCGTTGGTCACTCGTGGGGCACGATCCTCGGTCTCGAGTACTATCGCGCGCATCCGGAGCATGTTGTGAGTCTTACGCTCGCGAGCGCTGCGCTCGACATCCCGCAATGGGAAAAGCATGCGCGTGATCTGCTCAGGAACTTGCCCGATTCTCTGCAGAAGACGGTCAAGCAGCGCGAGGCGGAAGGCAAGTTTGATTCGCCGGACTATCAGGCGGCGATCGAGGCGTTCTATGCCAAGTACGTGTGGCTGCGTCCCGTGCCGGCAGATCTCGACAGCACCATGAAGGGTGTCAATCAGTCGATCTACGGCTACATGCAGGGTCCGAGCGAGTTCACCATCACTGGCACGCTCAAGAAGTACAACGCAACGGATTTCTTGAAGAACGTGAAGGTGCCGACGCTGTTCACCGTCGGCGATGTCGATGAGGCAGACCCGGTGACCATCAAGAAGCATGCAGCCATGACGCCCGGTGCAAGCGTCGTCGTGATTCCCAACGCCGCACACATCGTGACGTGGGACAATCCGCAGGCAATGATCGATGCCGTTCGTGCGCACCTGCGCGCAGCAGACGCAAAGCCTGCCGCGAAGTGATGCTCGTTCGTGCGCTTCGCAGCGTGCAGTGTAGGAAAGGGTTGCGAACTGCGTCATTCCGAGCGAAGTCGAGGAAGCTGCCTTTCGAGCGCCACCACGAGTGCACGAGTAGCTTGCATCTTCACGCACTACGCTGGCTCTTGTTGGACCCGGAGGTTTGCCATGTCGGAACGCACAGTGACTGATTCAGCAGGACGTGCTTGGGTTTGCACGCCGGTCGTCGCTCCGAGCGGCTCATCGTCACAGGGCCGCGATGTCTCGCTCAGCTGCGTAACGGCAACTGTCGAATCGCCGGTGTCGATCATGGTGGGTTGGCAGTGGGAGTCGATGGCTGCGCCTGGCTTGGCACGTCTGCTCACCACCGCATCGCCGGTTCCGAAGCAATAGTCATTCGCCATGGCCCTGCCGACCTGGGAAGAGCGCTGGCACCCACTGCGTGAAGAGTGGGTGATCGTCGCTGCGCACCGGCAATCGCGTCCATGGCAGGGCGCATCGACTGAAACAAGCGAGGCCAAGGTGCCCGCGTTTGTCGACGATTGCTATCTATGTCCCGGCAATGCGCGGGTACGTGGCGCGGTGAATCCGCAGTACGACGGCGTGTTCGTGTTCGACAACGATCATCCGTGTGTTGGACCGGATGCGCCGGAATTCCAGGAGCCGCCCGCGCCATATAAGACGCGTCGTGCAAATGGCATCGCGCGTGTGATCTCGTATTCGCCACGACATGATCTCACTCTTGCACAGTTGCCTGAACGCGAGATCGTTGCAATCGTCGATACATGGAAGCGCGAGACGCGCGACCTGGGCGCACGCGCGGAGGTGAGCCAGGTGTTGATCTTCGAGAACAAGGGGTTCGAGGTTGGTGTCTCGAATCCGCATCCGCACGGACAGATCTACGCCACGAACTTTACGTGGAAGACGTTCGACACGGAGCTCGAGGCGCAGCGTCGAAGCCAGGGATTGTTCGGCAGCATCATTGCCGCGGAACAGAACGATGGACGCCGCATTCTCTCCGAGGACGAGCACACGATTGCGTTCGTGCCGTACTTCGCACGCTATGCGTATGAGGTGTATGTCGCGCCTAAGCGCACGGTGCCGCATGTGCATGCACTGTCTGACGACGAATCGCAATCGCTCGCACGTGCACTGAAAGATGTTACGGTGAGATTCGATGGACTATGGAATCAATCGTTTCCATATGTGATGCCACTGCATCAGGCGCCGACAGACGGTGGCGACTATCGCGACTTCCATTTCTTTATCGGATTTCTACCGCCGCTGCGCAGGCCGAATACACTCAAGTATCTCGCCGGTCCGGAGATCGGTGGTGGCAATTTCCTGAGCGATACGTCGCCGGAGGAGAAGGCCGCGGAGTTGCAGGCGGTGGCAGTCCGGGTGTAGTCCCGTGTCATTCCGAGCGTAGTCGAGGAATCTGCACTTCCTGCAGTTACCAACTCTCGAAGCGCGCACCAATCCTCTCGGCCATCGTCTTATCAGCAGCCGACGATCCGCGAACGATCGACTTCGAAAGCGACACACCACGCTTGAGCGCGAACTCGATCACCGATCCGGGAATCGGCTTTCGACACCAGCAGATCGGTGGGCCGGCCTGATGCGGACAGATCGCGATGTCTACTCGCTCGCCGAGCATTCGCCGCATTTCCTCCAGGTCGATTGTCGGCATCCACGCATGCACCAGCACCTGTGGATGCTCTGAGAGTCGATTGCGTCGCGCGGCGTCGGTCAGATCATTGAAGTCCACAATCAACGCAGGCTCGCCTCCATCTGATGCGCGCACGAACGCACGCTCTTCCACGCTCTCGAAGCCTTCGTCGAGCGTTGACGGCTCCAGCGTACGCTCATAGCGGAACTGCGCATCGGGGCCGAGATAGCGCGGATCGTTCTTGCCGTTGGCTTTGATGTCTTCCGGCATCGGTAGTGAGCCGTGTGCCTCGATCATGCGATGAATGCTGTTGATCTGCGCATCGGCCACGCTCGTGGTGAGCCAGATGCATCGCACGCTCGCGCCACGCCCCCACGCAGTTTCGATTATCTCGTTGCGTGATTTGCGACTGGGATACGTGTTATCGAGAACGACCCTCTTCTCGCCCGCCTTCAAGAGCTCATCGAGACGAGGAACAAGACTCGTCAACGAGCCGCCGCGTTCATCGCGATTCAAGCGCGCATAGCCATCGGCCTCCATCTCACGCGCAATCGTTGTCTTGCCGGAGCCGGGCATGCCCATCACGACCACCACCTCGCCCGTTGCAACACTCGGCTTCCGCTTCGCACGCGGCACACGAAGGAGGCGTCCCGAGAATTCTGCATCAAGCTGTTGTCTCGCCCTCTCGGTGAGCTCAACCGACAAAGCGCGGCCAATGGATCTCGCCGTCTCAACGCGCGTCGCACCGGGAATCGGAATTGTGCCGAGGTCCATCAACCAGGCGAGTGCGACTTCCTCGGACGTAAAAGCGTGAGGTGCAGATTCCTCGACTTCGCTCGGAATGACACCCTCCTTGTCATTCTGAGCGAGCGCAGCGAGTCGAAGAATCTGCTTTTTCACGCCCTTTAGACCGCCAAGCGGCCGGTAAGCAATCAGCCGAATCCCATTGTCACGACAATACTCGGCGACTCCATTCCGCAGGTTATCGTCATCCAGCGGCGAGAGACTCACCTGCACCGATACAATCGGCACAATCGCCTGCGCAGCACGGATCTGCGACACGTTCACATTGCACAGCCCGACATCGCGAATCTTCCCGTCTGCCTGAAGCCGAGCGAGCGCGCGGACTGATGTCTCCAGTGGTGTGGCGGGATCAACCACGTGCAGCTGGTAGAGATCAATCGTCTCCACACCCAGCGCCACTCGGCTCGCCTCGCACGCAGCAGCGAGATGCTTCCCACGCCCGTCCGGCACCCACGCACCCTTCGGGCGACGCATGCCTCCCTTGGTCGCAACCGTGATCTTCGACCGATCACCACTCCACTCCGCCAGCGCCTGCGCAACGAGTGATTCCGTCCCATATGCATCGGCCGTATCGAGCAGCGTCGCACCGGCATCGAGCGCAGCACGAATCACCTCTGCGTTGTCCAGACGCATGCAGCCGAGGCCGATGATCTTCATGTCCTAGTAGTCGTAGATGTGCTCGACCTTGAACTGCCCTTCCTTCTGCACCGCATTCAGTAGGTCGAGCAAGTTCCGCGCATCAACGCGCAGCAACATGCGCGTCCGTTCGGGTGCATCAGGCTGCGCATACGCGGACACCACCGACGCCCTCGGCGGCGTAGCCCACGCGCTTGGCGCTGTTCCACTGATCGTCACGATCTCGGAACCACCTATCTCTGCAATGCGCAGCCGTTCAGCTCGAGTCGCGAGGCCGAGCAGTGCGTCGCGAAATGCATCGTATCGATTGACCGAAACGAGAGTGTATCCGCGATCGAGCGACATCACTCTATTGAAGGGCGTGTGCGTTGAGTCGTTCCATCCCGCGATTACCGCGTAGCGTGTCATCTCGTCCGGCGAATAACCCGCGGCAGTTCCTGCACCGATCGCCGTCGCATAGACGGCCTTGATCAGGTATTCCGTGCTCAGCACGAAGCGACGTTCCCATTTCCTGAAGAAGCCCGGACCCGTCATCGGCACATCTGCCCACAATCCGCGAAGTGCGTGGGTGAATGAGAACTCGTACCAGCCACGTTGCGCGATCAGCTGCGCATACTCGCGCACGACCTTCGCCGCGTATTGGTCTTCGGCCGTTCCACCACGGGGCATGTTGAGCTCGAACAACCGCCCCACCGTTCCTTCATACACACCCTTGAGTCCATACTCGAGCGCGGTGCTCACACCGATGACACCTAACATCACATGCGTCCCCGCGCCAACGGCATTGCGACGACGCGCCGCCTGCCACGTATCGTGATATGACCGCCAGAACGTTCCCACCGATCCGATATAGGGAAACTGACTCGGTGACTTCGCCTCCTCGAGCCAGCGCGCATAAGCCTCGCTGCTGTAGACGAGATCCCATTCAGGATGCGTGAGATATTCTGTCGTCTCATCGCGTGAATAGCCCTTGATGGTGTCCAGAATCATCCGCGCCTCAGCCGGCAGATTCGCCGGCATGCGATCCGCGGTCACGTTGTTCGGGATGTATAAATCCCAGAGCGCATTCGTGAACTTGCCTGTCGGATCCACGCGGTGTTTCTCATCGAGCAGCTTTACTGAATTCGGATACGCGCGCGCGAACTGCGCGCGAGTCGCGACCGGCTGATATGGCAAGTAGTACCGGCCACCACTCGCAATTGCCGCATCGATCAACTCACGCGTCCAGCGGGCAACTTCGCGCCGAGCGGCGGGGTCGGTGTTCTGTTTGTAGTAGAGGACGAACGCGAAGACTTCATTGGGCGCCCACGCGAGGTATGTCCCCGGATCAGCAAGTGCGTGGCGAATTGAGACGTTCATGGCATTCACTTCATGCGTCTGAAGCACCGCGCGCATCCTGGGCATGAATGCACTGAGACTGTCAACAGGCACGAAGTATTCTTGCAGCACGTACGTCTCGCGATCGCGTGACGCTGGCTCGAGCTGACTCACGTCGTAGCTCGCTTCGTAGTTCCGCCATGTTACTGGATTGCCGTGAAAGAGCACCGGATCGATGAGATACTCGCGAATCCACTTTCCGCCTGGCCATTCCGTGATCAGCGACGCGGCTAACTGGTTCTTCAGCGCGTGCTGATCGGTGGGAAGCATGCGGAGCGGCTCGGTAACGGCTTGTTGCGTCCGGCGATACGACACCGCGTGCACTTTCTCGTACGCGGGAGGATAGATGTCGGCGTTATGGAAGACGATTGTCGAATCATCGCGGACACGCGCGCGGAACCACGCGAGATAGTCCGCGAGCAACAGCTTCTCGTCGTCACGACGCACACGCGAATTCTCGGCGACATCCAGCGTGATGAACGCCACGACGCCGAGCGCGCCGTATCCTCCGATCGCGCCGTAGAAGAGCTCCTGATTCTGCGTCGGGCTCGCGGTGACGATGCTTCCGTCGGCCAACACCATCGTGATTTCGCGGACCGATCGCACCAGTGGGCCCTGCCCGATGTAACGACCGTGGGCATTGACGCCGAGTGCGCCTCCGACCGTGAAGGTGTTGTAGGTCTGCATGATCTTGACCGCCAGGCCGGCCTTGTCGAGCGTCTCCTGGAGCTCTCGCCATGAGGTACCCGCTCGCACCGTGACGATGCGGTGCAGCGTGTCGAGTGAGACCACGCCGTGGAAGGACCGCATATCGATCTGGAGACCGTCCGGCGTGGCGGTTTGGCCACCCATGCTGTAGCGTCCCCCGCCGATCGACACCGGACCCGCTGTCGCCCGAACCGCGTTGGCGATATCCTCGATAGTGCGCGGAGTCACGACGCGCGCCATTGTCACCGGGTAAAGCTGTGTGATCTCGTTGATGCGGACGCTCGAATCGCTGCGTGTCTTGATGGACACGCCGGGAGTCCTACTGAGAGCAGTGAGGCTGACGACAATGCCGAATACCACGAGTATCAGCAGCCCGATGGCACAGCGCTTACCGACCTTCTTGAGAAATGACATCAGATAGAGTTCTTCGATTGAGCGCCGCCGGTTTTGCAATCTTCTTCGGCGTGGTGGTTGCTCTGGGCTATATCCCGGGTCTCAATGCATCGGCGCATGTACATCATGCCGGAATGCAGATGCAAGCCGGCGAGCATCTCCTGCTGGGACTCTATACCATCAGCCTGCTCGACGACGTAACGCACGGACTCAGTGCCCTGCTCTTCCTCGTCGCCGCTTTGCATTCCGGCAAGTCCTCTCGGCTCGCACTAACAGCGTTCGGCTGGTACTACGCATACGACGCAACAATCTACCTCGTCACTGGCGTTTTACAGATGAAGCCCATCGGGGAGAATCTGGGGCTGAATCTGCCGCATGTCGTGATCAGCAGCACGATGCTCTGGCTTGCCTATCGCGGGCGAGCCTCGGCGTGAGCGACTGTTAGCAGAATGGGGACGAGTGCCGCTGCCGCGCTGGCCAATATAGTCTCGCAAAGTGACTATTTCGTACCGGGACGAGTGATTGTCGTCGCCCGCGCGCCTGGTCGCCTTGATCTCATGGGAGGCATCGCGGACTACTCGGGCTCACTCGTGCTCGAGATGCCGCTGTCAAACGCCACCATCGTGGCCGCACAGGCCACCAACGACGAAACCATCACGATCCGATCCATCGGAAACGATGATACCGTCGAGATCCCGCTCGACGCGCTCGCCAACCGTGACTACGCCGCCGCGCACATCATGCTTACCGCCGATCCCGCTCGGCGCTGGATCGCGTACATCGCGGGTGCGCTCGTGGTGCTCGGCCAGGAGCGTGGCATGCGCATTCCGCATGGCGTACGAATCCTGATCGACTCCACGGTGCCCGCGGGCAAAGGCGTGGCGTCGTCCGCAGCACTCGAAGTCGCCACCATGCAGGCACTCTGTGCGATCTACGACGAGCCGATGGACCGACGCACCACGGCGATGCTCTGCCAGATGGTTGAGAACCTTGTTGTCGGCGCGCCGTGCGGAGTGATGGATCAGATGACGTCCGCGTGCGGCGAGAAGAATCGGTTGCTCGCCCTGCTCTGCCAGCCCGCGCAGATCCTCGGGCATGTCGAGCTACCCGATGGGCTCGAGGTGTGGGGCATCGACTCCGGAATTCGGCACGAGGTCGGTGGCGCTGATTACGGCGCTGTTCGCACCGGTGCGTTCATGGGTCTACGCGTGGTCACCGAGCTTGCCGATGACGACGAGACCAAGTGGAACGGCTATCTCGCCAACATGACGCCCGATGAATGGCGCCGACTCTATCGCGAGCACGTACCACTTACGATGCACGGCGAGGATTTTCTCGAACGATTCTTTGCGATCTCCGACACGGTGACGACCGTCGACCCCGAGCGCACCTACGCGGTGCGCATGCCGACCGAACATCCCATCCTCGAGCACGCGCGTGTCACGGAGTTCAAGCGCATCCTCGAAATCGGCGCGCAGACCGAAGGCATGCGCATGCAACTTGGCGCCTTGATGTACGAGTCGCACGAGAGTTACTCGGCGTGCGGACTCGGGTCGTCGGGAACAGATCGCCTTGTGGAGATGGTCCGTGACACCATGGGGCTGTATGGCGCAAAGATCACCGGCGGCGGCAGTGGCGGTGTTGTCGCCGTGCTCGCTCGCGTGGGTTCACGCGAGGTCGTGGATGAAATTGCGGAGCGCTACTCGCGCGAGACCGGCAACGATTCAACCGTGCTTGGTGGATCGTCGCCGGGCGCGTCCGCTTTTGGGATCAAGCACCTGCACAGCAAGTCACGCAGCTGATCAGGGCTTCTTGTCGAACACGATGTGGAATGCGAGCACGCCCATCGGCGACGTCATGCCCTGATCGACGTTGAGCGTCTTGCCGTCGGCAGAAAGCGTCCACTTCGACGTCTGGTTCAGCTCACCTTGTGGCGTGCTGACCTTTGTGGACGATGACAGGCCGGCTGCATCGAGCTTCGCGATGGTGGTGCTCGTCGCGCCACCGAATCCCGTACCGGTCGTCGGCTTTCCATCGAGACCGTATTCCTGATGTTGCGTAATGTCGCCATTCGGTGTGCTCAGGACCTGCGACACCTTGATGCTGGTTGCAGTCTGCTCCACCGTCATGATGTTCTTGCTCGGAGCGGGGAACTGGCCAAAGTTGCTCTTTGCCACGTTCATTTCCCATATGCCCGCGTAGTTCGGGACGGCCTGCGCGCCGGCGGTGGACGCGGCGAAGGTGATTAGCGTCGCAGCGAGTGCGTTCTTGAATGATGTTTTCATGAGTGAAATATGAACCTCGAGCTCGTGGAAGCCAGAGCGTTTGCCGATCTCTACCGGTCAGCGCCCAAGGCACTTGGATTCTCGTGCGTGGAGTCTGACGAGCGCGTGGCGTTCTTTGCTCCCGCTGTAGACATACTGATCCTGAATCGCGTCATTGAGTTGAAGACGTCCACCGGCGAGGCGCTCGAGCCAATTGTCGCGCGCTTTCGCGAGCTCGGCTTGAAGGGCTTTGGCGTACAGCTCATGCCGGACTTGGAATCCGCTCCAATGCTCGCCACACTCGAGCGACTTCATCTACGAAAGCGCGACGCTTGGACCAGGTTCTCTCGCAATGCCGATGCTGCACCGGAGGTGACGTCGGACTTCGTCGTCGAGCAGATCGGTCCGGTCGGATTTGTGGAGTTTGGACGCGTGGCCTGTGAGGGATTGGGAATGCCCGTCGCGCGGACGCCATTCATCGCGTCAACAGTGGGCGAGCCGAATTGGCTGCACTATCTCGTCTACGACGGACACACCGCTGTCGCAACGGCGGCAATGTTCATTCACGAGCGCATCGGTTGGCTTGGTCTTGCCGCAACATTGCCGAGTCACCGCGGACGTGGCATCCAGAACTTGCTACTCTCCCGCCGTATTGCCGATGGCATTCAAGCTGGCTGCACTGGTTTCACCGCCGAGACTGCGCCGAGTGGCGCTTCGGCGAGGAACATGGTGCCGACTGGGTTCGCGAAGGTGTGTGATCGTCCGAACTACATGGCCAACTCTTAGCCTGCGGCCTCTATGCCAAGTCCGTCTCGCGACGCTCCAATCCTTTGCTTGATCCCGCATTGACGATCGCCTCGCCACCGGGCTCCCGAAGATCCGTTCCTTCAGTCCCGTTACCCGTGTGAACTGGGTGTGTGGCCCGGGGCAACCGCACGGTGAATGTCGTGCCGGATTTCGTTGATGATTCCACGCCAATCGTCCCATGATGCGCCGTGACGATCTGCTCCGCGATGTAGAGCCCGAGGCCGAGGTGATTTGACGGGTCGGCGCTGTCGCTCGCACTCGGCCGCTTGAAGGGCTCGAATATTCCGCCAATTTCGTCAGCTGGAATTGTTTTCCCATGATTCTGTACGCGCACGACGATGTCAGTACGCTCATCCCGCACGTCTACACAAATTGGCGTTCCCGCATCGCCATGATAAATGGCATTGCTCAGCAAATTGCCGAACAGCTGACTCAGGCGCGCGGAGTCGAACTGGCCGCGACGTTGGCCTGCCTGGTTTGCGATAATCGTGCGGTCCGGATGCGCTGACTTCGTTTCCTCGATCGTGTTATTGAGCGACGTCCACAGGTCTGCATCGACGAGGACAACGGGAATGCCGGCGCCGAGTCGAGTTCGCGTAAGATCGATGAGCGTCTCAACCATCGTGTTTGCGCGCTTGGCGCTTCGCGAGATGGCACCCGCCATCCGGAGTGGCACCGGCTCGAGTTGACTCTCCTTCAACATGAAGTCCGACGCGGTCACAATTGCCGCGAGCGGCGAACGAAGGTCGTGACCAAGAATAGCGAGGAACATTTCCTTGGATCGCTCGACGTCCTGATCGTATCGCTCGATGGATTCTGCGATGCTCTGATCGATCGCTTCGTTGAAGCGTATGATGTCGTCGATGTCCTTGCCCTTGAGCGCTCCGCACTCCGCTGTCCACAGCCGGAGTACGCTGGCGCGGAGTGCCCGATACTCAGCCACCATCTCCGACACCGTGAATCCACTGATCGCGCGCCCGGCGCCATGGACTTGCGCGGCCGTGTCAGTAGCGGTGGCTTCCTCCGGCGCGTCCCCGAGCGACTTTGCGACCTGCTCGGCGTCCGACTGCCCCGTGCGCAGGTCGGCGGCAATGGTGTTGAGCATCGCGACGGCGTGATCGCGCAGGGCGTCGAGGTCCATCGTGCGTCCCGCCGCGCTCACCTGCCGCGCAAAGGTCACCCACTCCGCAAGAATCTCGTCCATGTGGGCTTCGATAAAGTCCGCGAGCCGCATTGTCTTGCCTCCGCCGTATTTTCTAGGAACTGCTGCTGGAAGGTACCCCGCTCGGCAGAACTCGCCTAGCGGACGCGTGAGGCTTTTGTCATCCTGAGGGCGTTGTAATCCCGAGCGCAGCGAAGGATCTGCTTTCTTGCCGAGGAGCCTATGTCTGACCTGTCCCGTCGCGATTGGCTGAAGGTGGTTGGCGTTGCCGGTGTCGCGTCGGCAATTCCCATCGACGTCGCTCCTGCTGCGCCTGCGATCACGCACATCGCGCCGAGCTATACCGACGGCGGCATTATCGAGCTCTATTCCACGAGCGACGTCTTCATCCCGCCCAAGGGGCGTTCGTGGATGAAGTTCAGCTTCGACTTCCCAGAGCCGGGCGTGGCCTTCGGCGATCATCGCTTCAGCTTTCTCGTCTTCACCAACGAGAACACCTATTCGCTCGATCGTTCGCGAATGAAGGCAACTGGAACTGTCGATGCCATGGTAGTCACCTGCGATCGATTCGTCTGGGCCGGCGGTCAGGAAACAGCGCCCGGCAAACTCCACGCTGTATTTGCTCGCAAGGATGGAGTGATCGAATGGTCGATCACCGCCGAGATGGACAAGCCGATCAAGACCATCACGACCGTCATTCGCGATGTCCCGCGCGGCAACGTCGGATTTGGCGGCGCTCCACCGCAGGACGTGCGCGAGGGTGACCTACTCGGCGGCTACACCTTTGGTGCCGGTGATTTGCACAATGAGGGCGTGAGCAGCATGACGACGCCCATCGCGATGGTGCAAGTCGCCGACAATGACTTTCTCTACATCACGACACTCGACAACAACGTCCGTCCCAAGCGTTTCTACTTCCAGGCGGGTGAGAAAGCATTCCGCGTCGAAGCCATCTACGAACACGATGCCTGGCGTGACGACAAGCGCGTCGAAGTACCGAAGTGGAAGATGGGCCATGCGCCGACGCTGGAAGCCGCGATGCAGACGCACATGTCGCACATCGAGAGCGCCTTCAATCTGCAGCCGTGGGAGACGCGCGCCGATGTCCCGACATGGATGCGCAACATCGCGCTCGTCACAACACTACACGGCGAACATTACACGGGCTTCATCTTCAACGACTACGCGAAGCAGCTCGAGATATTGAAGTGGATGGCGACGCAGCTTCCGCCCGAGCGCGTGTTGGTTTTTCTGTCGAGCTGGGACGGCCGCTACTACTGGGATTATCCCAACTACAAAGTCCCGGCGCGCATGGGCGGCGAAGCAGGCTTCAAGAAACTCATTTCCGAAGCGCGCGCGATGGGCTTCAAGATGATGCCGATGTTCGGCACCAATTCAGCCAATCGCAATCAGCCGATCTGGCCGAAGATCAAGGCCGGTGCAACGCACAAGATCGAAGGCGATCAATACGACCTGAACTGGGTGGACTGGAACAACGACCGCCACCAGGACGGCTGGCTCACCTACATGAACCTCGGCGCTGATGTATGGCGCAATCATATGGAAGGGCGCATCGCCGACATCATCGAGCGCTTTGGTGTTGATGCGTATTTTCTCGACATCGTCGGTGGACATGTGAACTCCACCACCGGCGACATGCACCTCGGTACGAAGAAGCTCGTCGGCAACCTCAAGGCGAAGTATCCGAAGGTGCTCTGCGTCGGCGAAATGCCGTATGACGCGCTGCACGGATTCATTCCTGTGTATCACGCCGGCGGCGGCGAGCGGTGGCGGAAGTATTCACACTTTTTCTCGCATCTCTCGGCGCCCGCGCCGGGACGCGGATCGAGTGGCGTGCACGAATCGGGCTTCGGTCGCTTCAACACCGAAACGCTCGGCCTTGGCCCAACAACTATTCCAACGCTTCAGGTTGTCGACGACACCTTCACCAAGTATCGCGACACCATGGCCGCGGTTATCGCAACGGCGAAGTCACGAATGTCGTCCTGAGCGAAGCGAGGGACCTGCTTTGTCATTCCGGGCGAAGTCGAGGAATCTGGGCAATGTGCGCAGCAGGGTTGAGGCAGTCATACCACCAATTGCGCAAATGTGCGTGACATCCGCTCAGTCGTGCCCGCGATGCTCGTCGTTGTCATCGTCTCGCGAATTGCGATTGTCGTCGCGAAACGCGCGAAAAGATGCACGAATGCGCTGCGTCACCGCGGCGCGCATCGATGCGTCCGTGGCCAACGACGCCGGATTGACCAGCGAGCCATCCGCGCTGCTGAACCACACGGAAATCGGCACGGCAACGGTGACGTTGCGTTGTGTGTCCGTCGCGCTACCGATGATCACGGGCGGATTGAACTCCATCTCGCGTTCGACGTTCACGGGAACCGTGACGTCGAATGCCTTCGCGTCGTATGTGCCAACGAGATGCACGCTCGCGACCTTGAGGCCGATCTCGCGATAGGTGCCAGGCGGCACGAGGGCCGTCGTTACCGTCACCATGGCATTCGTTGACGTCAGCGTCACGACCAGTGGCGAACTGGCGACAACACCGCAGCCGGCGTGATGCTCGCATTCGCTGTCGATCTCGCCGCGCTGCGTGTCGTGCAACTCGACGTTCGAGATGTTGAGTTCAACGGTGGTGACGTCGAGCGTGTGGCCGTTGCTCGTGATGGGAATGAGAGACGCGGATGGAGCACTCGACGCACTGGTCTGCGACGTGAAGGACAACGAGAGCGATCGGCCGGCTTGTGCGCTCATCGAATCGGATGCGGAACACGCGGTCATCGACGCCAGCGTGAGTGCGGCGAGCGCGCTTAGGCGCGCGACATTGGGTACTGCCATAAGTCTACGACTCCTGAAAACGGTTCACGCGAAACAACGTGCGAGAGACGTACCATCGGACCAGCCTAATGCGCCACGTTGTCACAGGACAACGATAATAGCTTCATGTGTTGCACGGGTGAGCGATGTGTGTCACAGGCAATACGTGATTTGTCGCTTGTGTGACACGAATCTTTACATTCTGGGAGAGGCCGCGTACGCTTCACGACGTTCCCTCACGACAAATCGCGGTCGATGCACATCGAAACACATCGCACCATTCATATTGGTTGGCTTCGGGCCGCGGTGCTCGGTGCGAACGATGGACTGATCTCCACCGCCAGCCTCGTCGTCGGTGTTGCGGCTTCAGGCACGGGACGTTCGGCAATTCTCATCGCTGGCGTTGCCGGACTCGTGGCAGGCTCCATGTCGATGGCCGCGGGCGAGTTTGTCTCCGTCAGCTCACAGGCTGATACGGAGATGGCCGACATCGCGCTCGAGCGTCGAGAGCTCGCTGCGAATCCCGCCGGTGAGCTCAACGAACTCACGCAGATCTACATCAAGCGTGGACTCACACCGGCATTGGCCGCGGAAGTCGCCGCGCAGCTTTCGGCGCATGATGTGTTGGGTGCGCACGCACGCGACGAGCTGGGACTGACGGACATGACTGCGGCGCGGCCACTGCAGGCGGCGGTCACGTCGGCCATCACCTTTGCAATCGGCGCCGTAATACCCGTGCTGGTCGCCGTGTTGTCACCGGTTGCGCTCGTATCGCAGCTTGTTACCGGCAGTGCGCTCGTGGTGCTCGCGATACTCGGCGCCGCTGCAGCGCGCGTGGGCGGTGCACCGTTGATCAAGGGTGCCGCGCGCGTTGCCCTCTGGGGCGCGCTGGCGATGGGTGCATCAGCGATCGTCGGCCGGATCTTCGGGGCGCGCGTCTAGCACACTTGGCTCGCCCTCGGTCAGGGTAATTCCACCGCAATCAAACGCGGGCGAGCAAGACTCCTCCCGGCGATCTGCTTTCCATTGTCGTCGAATTCGTCCCAGAGACTGTTCGCCACATAGACAAAGCGATTCCCATCGACTGTGCCGATGGTCGGTTCAGGCGCGAGCGAAGGGTTTTGATCGAGCACCTTCACAGTTGCGATTGCATCGCCAGCCGCATTGAGTCCGAACTGGACGATGCGCGCGGCAGTGAGGAGGCCTGCGGTGAACTGGCGTCGGTCACTCGCAGCGGCCATTGGGACGGTGGGTTTGGTCTACGGGGTCAGACATCTCGACTGGACGGAATATTGCCAGCCCCGTGTCATTCCGAGCGAAGTGCCCGTGTCATTCCGAGCGAAGTGCCCGTGTCATTCCGAGCGAAGTCGAGGAATCTGCACCTACGCAGTTACGCCCTTCCCGGCATCGGAACAGCAACGACCTCGAGCCCATCGATCCCCTCGAAATCCGTCTGATTGCACGTGTACAGCGGTAGCTCATTCGCAATTGCGATCGCTGCAATCATCGCGTCGTAGGAACGGGCTGTGGTTTTACGCCCGGAGCGTCGAAGCGACGCAGCCACCTGTCCAAATGCGCGAGCTGCATTAGCGTCGAATGGAATCGGTTCGAAATCCGCCTCGGCCTGTTGAAGATGCGCCTGCCTAGCAGCGCGCTCTTCATCGGACGTCGCAACCAGTGGTCCGACGGTTAGCTCAGCGAGGGTGATCGCAGTGATGAGTGGCTCTTCGGGCAACTGCTCCGGCGACTCAATGCGCGGGAGCAGTATGACCGTGCTCGTATCGAGAATGCCGCGCACATGTCGGGCGCGCGTGATCACAGTGACGAGTCGAGTGTGCTGTCGATGTCGGCGCGAAGCTTGTCGCGATCGATTGGCGGCAGGCGACGCCAACGGGCAAGCAACGTCGCGGCCGTAAGTGCGCGACCCGGCAGGGGACGCAACTCTGCGACCGGCCTCCCGTCCATCGTGACGGTCAGCGTCTCGCCATGCGCCACACGCTCGAGCACTCGGCCGCCACTATTGCGGAGATCCCGGACGGTTACATTGGCCATTCTCCAATGTATCACCGGTGATACACAGATGCAAGTCGCTCGATGACTGTCACTTAGCCTTACGCCCATCTGCCAATCGTCCGACGCCGTGCGCAGCCAAGTCATTCGTTGTGCAAGTGCGGCTGGGCTCGCACCTTCGTGCATGCACAAGGAGACAACTCGCCGCGAATTCATGGGCCTCGCCTCCCTCGGCGCGGCCGGCCTAGCCACCCGCCCCTGGCACTGGCTCGCCACACCAGACGCCGACCTGCTGGTCTTGAACGCCAAGATCTACACGATGGATCCGGCGCTCGCCCGCGCCGAGGCGTTCGCCATCAAGGGCGACCGCATCATCGCGGTTGGATCGAACGCAGTGATCAGCGGGCTTAAGACAAAACGCACGCAGACCTACGACGCCAAGCGGATGACCATCGTCCCCGGCTTCGTTGACTGCCACAACCACGCGCCCGGCACAATGCTTCTATATGAAGTGCTGGTCGGTAATCCATTCGAAGTCGAATTCGTCACCATCGACAGCATCATCACCAAGCTCCGCGCGAAAGCGCAGACACTACCGCCCGGCACCTGGGTGGACGGCTACTTCCACGACGACACGAAGCTCAAGGACAAGCGACTCCTCACGCGCCAGGATCTCGACAAGGTTTCCACCGAGCACCCGGTGCAGGTGCACCACCGCGGCGGACACACGTCGTTCTACAACACCAAGGCACTCGAGATGGCCGGCATCACGAAGAACACGCCGGACGTCCAAGGCGGCACGTACGACAAAGACGCCAACGGTGAGTTGAACGGGCGCGTCACCGATCGCGCACGCGGCGCCATCGATCGCGTCGGCACGCGCCCCAAGCTCAGTGTCGCCGAACAGGAGAAGCGTGAGCGCGACGGCATGGCGCATATCTCGAAGGAGTTCGCGCGCTATGGACTCACGTCAGTGCATCACGAAGGTGGCGATCTCGCGGCAATGCAGGACGTCCGCGCACGCGGCGAGTTGAAGCACCGCATCAGCTACGAAGCGCAGGGCCGCGTGCTCGACGACATGATCGCCGACGGTGTGCACACCGGTTTCGGCGATCAATGGATTCGCATGGGCGCGACGTCGGAGCACACGGTGGACGGCTCGTTCTCCGAGCGCACACTCGCGCGCAGCACACCGTATCCGGGCACGACCTACAAGGGCAACATCACGGAGACGCAGGACGAACTCAACGCGTGGGTCGAGAAAGTGCACCGCGCTGGCATTCAGGTGAACTGCCACGCAAACGGCGACGTCGCCATCGACATGTACCTCACCGCGTTCGAACGCGCGCAGTCATTGCTTCCAAAGAAGGACGCACGGCCCAAGGTCACGCATTGCACGATGCTGAACGACGATCTCATTCGTCGCCTCAAGGCAGTCGATGCAGTGCCCGCACTGTTCACGACGTACGCGTACTACAACACGGACAAGTTTCCGTTCTACGGCGAAGAGATGATGAAGCACGCGATGGCATTTCGCTCGCTGCTCGACGCCGGCATTCGCGCCAACGCCGGCTCCGATTTTTATCCCGGTCCTTTCGCGCCGCTCATGGGCATCCAGGGCATGGTCACGCGCAAAGGCTGGGACAACACCACATGGGGCCTCAACCAGCGCATCAGTGTCGACGAGGCAATTCGCGTCAACACGATCAACGGCGCCTATGCGTCGTTCGAAGAGAAGGACAAGGGGTCCATCTCCGACGGCAAGCTCGCGGACTTTGTCGTGCTCGCCGACGATCCACACACGGTGTCGCCCGACAAGATCAAGGACATCAAGATCGTGCGCACCGTGGTCGGTGGAACAACGGTGTATCAGTCGTAGTTCGTGTTGTATGTGGCAATACACCGGAAAGACGCGCCCTCCTTTCGCCGACCAACCGAGCGAGGGCCAGGAATCAGTCTGGGACTACCCTCGTCCACCCGCACTCGTCGCTGATTCGCGCGAGATCGTCGTACGTATCGGCGACAAAGAGCTCATTCGCACACGTGGCGCGCTGCGTCTCCTTGAGACGGCAAGTCCGCCCGCGTTCTATCTGCCGTTCGTGGACGCGTCAGTTCCCATTCGAACTGCGTCGCCCACCCGTGGCGACTCCCACTGCGAATGGAAAGGCGCCGCCACCTACGGACTCGGCGGCATTGCATGGTGGTACGCGGATCCGACCGCACCGTACGAGATTCTTGCGAACTACTTCTCGCTGTATCCGTCACGTGCGGAATGCTTCGTCGACGGTGAGCGCGTGCGCCCACAGCCCGGCGGCTTCTACGGTGGATGGATTACGGACGAGATCTGCGGTCCATGGAAAGGCGGGCCGAGATCGAGCGGCTGGTGATGCTACCTCGCCGGCTTAATCAGCAATCGCGAACGCTCCGAGAAACGCACGGAGTGTCGACGGCGATCCCTCGACGCTGACGTCCTCCGGGAGTTTCTCCTTCACGCTTTCGTCGAGGAATATCCTCGCGAGCGACACGCCGGGCCCGCGGAGCCGCACATCGGGCGACTCAACCTCTCCGCGCGAGATCTCGGCGCGCTTCTTCCGCAGCACCACGCGATACGGCGCGCCATCTGCCACCAACTCGGCGCTCAACTTCTCGCCGCCCCGATATCTGCGGCGCAGCGCCACCATGAGATAGTCGAAGCTCCGGTGCTCTCCCTCGCTCGGCACTTCCATCTGGCGCCAGCCCCAGCGGCCGAGCGCGTGGACCACGGGCTCGAGGTCAGCGCCAAGGCGCGTGAGCCGGTAGGCGTTCTGCACGGGCTCAATGAGCCCCTGCTCCTCCATCTCCTTGAGCCGCTTGGCCAGCAGATTGGTGGTGATGCCCGGCAATCCACGCTGGAGCTCCGAATAGCGCTGCGGCCCGAGCAGCAGGTTGCGGACGATGAGCATGGTCCACCGCTCGCCCACGACATCGAGCGAGTGAGCGACCCCGCAGAACTGGTTGTAAGAGCGACGATCCATTGGAACTTGCTTTTATAATAGTGTTCACTTTACTTTTTAATAGTAATGTCGCTACTCACCACCAGCAAGGCCAATATGCAGATCCCCGACGGCTCTCTCCTGCTCCACGTTCTCTTCGTGGCGCTCGCGCTGGGAGTGGCGGTGCTCTTTGTCGCCGTGTTTGCGCTGGCGTTCGGGATCGCCTTCTCAGCACTCGGCCGAATGCTCGCGCTCGGCCTGCCGCTCGCCGTACTCGTGGGATTCCAGGGATTCCGGGTGCTGGTCGAGCTGCTCCTGCACCGCGCCTACACGGAAGGACTGATGCCGGTGCAGATGAGCTTCTCCGGCCGCAACTTCGACATCGTATCCGGCCTCACCGCTATCGCGCTCGGCGCGTGGCTCCTGCACGGACGCGCGTCGGCACGGGTGGTGTTCGCATGGAACACGCTCAGCCTCGCGCTGCTCGCGAACATTCTCGTGATCGCACTGCTCTCCGCGCCCACTCCGTTCCGCGTGTTCATGAATGAACCATCGAACGTATGGGTCACTCGCGCGCCGTGGGTCTGGCTACCAGCGGTGATGGTGCTCGCTGCGCTCACTGGCCACTTGCTGGTTTACCGGCGCCTGGCGGCGAAAGCTGCTTGACCTTCCCTTCGTCGGCATCGCGGATCTGTTTCTTGCGCGCTTCTGTATCGACGCGAGTCAACGCTCCTTGACGACCGGAACCCAGCCCAGGCTCGGGCCGAGTGCCTGTACGCGGGGCAGTGCGCGCAGCTTTGGTCCCAGCGCGATGTAGAAACCCAACGACGTGTTCTCTTCATGCGGAAACCTGGCCAATCTGCCGAGGAGTCCAATAGTCGCTTCGTCGCCAAGGATCCAGCGTGATAGCGCGAACGCCTCGACGACATGACCGGCAAAGGCAAGACTGTCGATGGTGTGCGCGCGCGTTGTGGGATTCTTCAGCGCGCGCTCAATGCCATTCTCTCGGGCGCTATCGCGCTTACCGGCAAAGAGTGCTGTCTTCAGCGCGGTGAACGCGCTGTCCTGCCGCCCAAGTGCGAGCTCGTGACTGACTTTGGCTGACCACGCATACCACGCCTCGGGCGACTGCGCCAAGCCCTGCGCATAGAGCGGTGTTGCATCAGCGAACCGGTCGGCGCCGTCATAGGCCATGGCAAGCGACAGCGTGATTACGTGCGACAGTGGATCGAGCCGGTGTGCAGTCTCCATCGCCCGAAGGCTTTCATCCCAGCGATTCTCGTCAGCGAGGTGATAGCTGTACCACTGGTGCGCCGTCGCATAGCCGGGGCTCAGCGCAACGGCTCGCTCAAATGCCTTGCCGCCCTCCACAAACTTGTTGCGATAGTCGAGAATCTCACCTAGCGATGCGTACGCCTCCCCCATCGCCGGCGCGAGCGCAATCGCCCGTCTCGCCGCTCGCTCGGCGCGCGTCAACGCCGTGTCTGGATTCAGGCCGGGCACATCGTACTCGTGCGGAATCGAGAGCACGTACGCGTCGGCCAATCCACTCCACGCGAGTGCATACAGGGAGTCGAGCGATACCGCCTTCTGAAATGCGGCGGTGGCCTGGATCATTCCATCGGTGGTGCGACGATTCCAGTGGTAGCGCCCCAACATGTAGGCGTCATACGCCGCTGGATTGTGCGTAGTGGTGGCGGCATTCGTCAACGAGTCTGTCGACGATATCTTGAGCTGCAGCGCATTGATCACGGCACGCGCGACTTCGTCCTGCACGGCAAAGATGTCCGCAGCGGGACGATCGAACTTCTGCGACCAGATTGTCTTGCCATCGGACGTCCTGATCACCTGCGCCGTGATGCGCAGCTGATCGCCTGCGCGCTGCACACTTCCTTCGAGGACATTGGCGACGCGGAGCTGCTTCGTGATCTCGACGAGATCGCTCGCCTTGTCGCGGAACGCAAACGCCGACGCCCGAGCCGCCACGTTCAACCCCGGAACATTCGCCAGCGCATTGATCAACGTTTCCGCCACACCGTCGCCGATGAAGGCATTGGAGTGGTCGAGACTCAAATCGCTGAACGGCAACACGGCAATGCTGGCCGAGGTGACCGAGGCGGTGGCGGTCCGCGTGGGCGCGAACTTCCAGATGCCGAGCGCCACGACAGCGATGAGTGCCGCAGCAATTCCGACGAGTGCTGCGCGCGGTGCGCGCCGAGTGGCCAGTGGTGCGGCGGTGAGCGCGTCAGAGAATTTCTTGAGCGTTCCGAAGCGGTCGACAGGATCCTTCGCCATCGCTTGCTTGAGCGCGGCGACGATGGCCGGTGGCGCGCCGGCGCGAAGATTTGAAATGGGTGGCGCCTCGACGACCATGTGCTGGCGCGTGATTGCCGCAGCCGTCGGTCCCGTGAACGGTGGCTGACCGCCGAGCATCTCGAAGCACACGCAGGCGAGGCTGTACTCGTCGGTGCGGGAATCGAGGTCACCACCACCGGCGGTTTGCTCGGGGCTCATGTACATCGGCGTACCGAGCGAGATTCCGGTTTGCGTGATCTTCTCGGCGCCGGCAGCGCTCAGTGCACGCGCGATTCCGAAATCGGCAACGACGGCGTGGCCGTCGTCGAGCATGATGTTTTCCGGCTTGATGTCGCGATGGATGACACCATGTGCATGCGCGTACTCGAGAGCGCCGGCGACCTCGCGCGTGATGCGAATGGCGTCGTCCACCGGAAGCTGTCCGTCGCGGTCCATGCGGTCGCGCAGCGACTCGCCCTCGACGAACGGCATGACATAGTAGAGGAGCGGGCCGGCGTTTCCCGAATCGTATAACGGGACGATGTGCGGATGCCGGAGGTTCGCCGTTGTCTTGATCTCACGCAGGAATCGCTCTGGGCCGATGATTTCGCCGAGCTCCGGCTTGAGCACCTTGATGGCGACATTGCGATCGTGCTTGAGGTCGCGCGCGAGGTACACAGTGGCCATGCCACCCTGACCGAGCTCGCGCTCGATGGTGTAGTGTCCCGCGAGGGCGGCGTCGAGGGTGGAGCGTGCATCCATGCGCGAAACTACAGCCGTTTGCTGCGCATGACCACTGCCGGTATTTTGCGAGATGTTCCTTCAGCAGATCGTCGATGCCACCCCACAGGCGAACGGTCAGTCCGATCTTCGCCGGTTGTTTGCATTCCGGCCCGAAGTGATGCGTCACCTGTTGTCGTTCACGCAGGCTGTCATGCGCGATGGGCCGTTACCTGCGGGCGAGTGCGAGCTGCTCGCGGCACTGACGTCGAAAGAGAATCACTGCCTCTTCTGAATTGGCTCCCACGCGGCGGTCGCTGCGGTCTATATGGGAAAGGTGAACGTCGATCGCGCTCTCGCAGGCGAATCACTGAGTGATCGTGAGCAGGCGTTTCATGCGCTCGTGCGTGCGTCGCACGTGCATGACGAAGGTGAACGGCGCGTGCTCGTGCTCTCGGCGTCGAATACGCTAAGTGCCGAGGAGGTCTATCACGCGAACGCGGTGATCTCGTTGTTCAACTTCTACAACAAGTTTGTGGATCTGAACGGAGTGGCCGAGCTCACGCCTGAAGGATACGAAGCGTCTGGGGTGCGGTTGTCGCAGCATGGGTACGGGCCGCCTGCGGCCAGGTAGGAAAAGCAGATCCTTCGCTGCGCTCAGGATGACATCGTGTGTCGCAACCAGAGTTGCCGGACCGGCGCTGCGGGATGCAGCTTTCAACAAGCTCCCCCGCACCAGTCTGAGATATGTCGCACAATGATCGTCGGAATTTCATCAAGGCATCCGCCGTAGGTGCAGCGGCCCTGGCTGCGCTACCATTGGACAAAAGCAGGTCCCTCGCTGCGCTCAGGACGACATCCCTACCCGCTGCACGCGACACCGTGCGCGCGCGACCCGTGCCACTCGACAACGTGCGGCTCACCGGTGGACCACTGCTCAAGGCGCAACAATCAGCAGCGAACTATCTGCTCGCGCTGAATCCCGACCGCATGATGGCCTTCTATAGCGTGCGCGCTGGCCTGCCACAGAACGCCGAGCCGTACGCGGGGTGGGTTGGGCCGGGCAAGAATCTCACAGGGCATATCGCGGGACATCATCTCTCCGGCGTCTCGCTGATGTACCTCGCAACGGGCGACAAGCGCTTCAAGGACCGCGCAGATTATCTCGTGCGAGAACTCGATGAAGTGCAGCGCAAGAATGGCGACGGATATCTCAGCGCACTCGAGAAGGGACGTGAAGTGTGGGCGGAGGTGTCGAGTGGCAATATTCGCCCCGCTGCGTTCGACCTGAACGGGCTATGGTCGCCGTGGTATACGCTACACAAGACGTACGCTGGTTTGCGCGACGCGTATCGCTACACGGGCAACAGGACCGCACTCGATGTGGAACGACGCTTTGCCGAGTGGGCGAAGCACACACTCGATCCCTTGAGCGAAGCGCAATTCCAGAAAATGCTCGGTACCGAGCACGGCGGGATGAATGAAATTCTCGTTGATCTCTGGGTCGACACCGGCGACACACGCTGGCTCGACTTGTCGCGTCGCTTCGAGCATCACGCGTTCACCGATGCGCTCAAGCGTCACCAGGACAACCTGCCGGGCAAGCATGGTAACTGTCAGATCCCGAAGCTGATTGGATCAGCAGTGCGCTACGAACACACTGGTGATGCCGACGATCTCGTTGCCGCGTCGTTCTTCTTCGATCGAGTCGCGCAACATCACACGTACGCGAGCGGCGGCCATGGGCTCGACGAGTATTTCGGATTCCCCGATCAGCTGAGTCATCGGGTTGATGGACGCACGTGCGAAACGTGCAACGTCTACAACATGCTCAAGCTCTCACGGAAGTTGTTCTCATTCCGGCCCGATCCGCTCTACGCCGATTTCCACGAGCGCTCATTGTTCAATCACGCGCTCGCCTCGTTCGATCCCGACGGAGTGCGGATGTCGTATATGGTGCCCGTTGGGCGTGCAGTGCAGCAGGAATATCAGGACATGCAGACCGACTTTACCTGCTGTGTCGGCACCGGCATGGAGAATCATGCACTGCATGGCGACGGGATCTTCTACGAGTCCGACGACACTGTGTGGGTGAACATCTTTGCACCGGCGACCGCAGAGCTGTCGAACGGGGCGAAGATCGCGATGGATTCGTCGTTCCCCGATGGCGATACGGCGAGACTCACGATCACCAAATCTGGGAAACCGTTCACGCTCGCGATCCGCCGTCCTGCGTGGGCGGGCGATGGATTCGCAGTAAAGGTGAATGGCGAGACAGTTGCCGTTCCGACACTTGCGAGTATGCGCGTTGGCGGTGCCGGTGGACGTGACGTCGGACTCGATGAGATGTTGAGCTCATATTTCCGTGTCGAACGCACATGGAAGTCCGGCGACGTTGTCGATATCTCGCTGCCGAAGACTCTGCGACTCGAGCCAACGGCCGACGACAAGACTGTTGCCGCGATCATGCATGGACCGATCGTGCTCGTCGGTGATCTGGCACCGCGTCGCGATGAACGTGGAACGCCACACGTCGAGGCTCCGATGCTTGTTGTCGACAAGCCGGTCGATCAGTGGGTCGTTCGTTCAGGCGAAAACTTCAGGGCTACTGGTGCGGGGCGTCTCATCTCGTCGCCGAGTGCAGCTGGCGCAGACGTCGCTCTTTCTCCGTTCTACAGGACACACGGCCGGACATACGGCCTCTATTTCGACGTTGTTACCCCCGCCGAGTTCGATGCGCGCGTAGCGGCACGTGCAAATACGGCCGAGCGTCAGCGGAAGCTCGAGGCAGCGAGCCTCGCGTTTGTTCAGCCTGGTGACGCGGGCGTCGAGAAATCGGCGAACTATGTGAGTGAGCCGGCTGATCGCCCGACGCCGAGAATCGGCGGGCGTGCTTCACGCGGAGGACTCGGTTGGTTCGCGTATGATCTCGCGATCGATCCCAACGTCGATATGGCGGTGGTTGTGACGTACTTCAACGACCTCGGCCTTCCTTCCACTGGCAACTTCGACATCCTCGCCGATGGCAATTCGATCGGGCACTACGCGCCGAATCGCTCAGCGAGTGGTTTCTGGAACGAGACGTATCACGTGCCGTTGTCAGTAGCGCGCGGCAAGAGCAAGATCACCGTGCGCTTCCAGGCGGCGACGGGTGGGCGGATTGTTCCCGTCTATGGCGTTCGCACCGTGCGGGAGAAGGACCTCTAGCGTGCGCGTGCGCGCTGCTGCTTTCGCATTGCTCCTGTGCGTTCCCGCTGAAGGGCGCGCGCAGGATCGTGTCGAGAATCTCGGCGGACGCGAAGTCACGGTCTGGGAGCCCAATTCGAGAATCGCTGCGCCGGTGGTGATTTTCTCGCACGGCTTTGGAGGATGTCCAACACAATCGACATTCCTCACCAAGGCGCTCGCGGACAATGGCTACTGGGTTTTCGCTCCGCGCCATGCCGATGCGAAGTGCGGTGGACGCGGCATCGCCGGCTCTCGTCCTGAAGAACCATTTCGCAGTCCCGAGAAGTGGAGTGACACCACGTATCGCGACCGGCGTGATGACATTCGCGCCGTCGAACAGGCACTCCGCGGCGATGCACGATATCGCGGTCGTGCCGACTTCACGCGGCTCGCATACGTCGGCCACTCGCTCGGCGGCTACACCGTACTCGGTCTCGCTGGTGCGTGGCCCTCCTGGGTATCACAGCCACCGAAAGCTGTCGTCGCCCTCAGCCCCTACGTCGGGCCATTCATCCGCAGCAACACACTCGGCAAATTACGCGCGCCGGTGATGTTCCAGGGCGGAACACTGGACTTCGGAATAACACCAACGCTCGTTGGAGCCGGCGGTGCGTTTGAGTTGAGTGCCGCTCCGAAGTATCTCGCGGTATTACCACGCGGCGGACATCTCGCCTGGACCGATCTGCGTGCTGATCTGCACAAAACGATCATGATCTATACGCTTGCGTTCCTCGATCACTATGTGCGAGGCTCAGCCGCGACGCCGCAGCTACTGAAGGGCGGCGCGGACTTGTCGGCGTATCGCTACGAGTCGGAGCTCGGGCGCGTGCCATAACGTGGCTGCTCATGGAGGCCATATGTCGTTGAGGTGCGTACTGGTGCTCGGTGCGGCGGGTGGCGTTGGTCGCGAGGTGGTGCGACAGGGTCTTGCACGCGGCCACATG
>JBBQHJ010000001.1:0-88352 GCA_038323865.1 Gemmatimonadales bacterium | reverse complement strand
GCATGGTCAACGCAACAGGCGGTGTCGTCGACGTGGAGGTGGCCGCCAGCGCCTGTGTGTACCATGACCGGCCTGCAATGGTCCTGCTGGCGCGCGACATCACGGCACAGTTGCGGTACGAGAGAGATCTGCACGCGCTGGCGCTGGTTGACGACCTCACGGGTCTTCAGAATCGGCGCGCCTTCACCTTGTTCGCGGAGCAGGAACTCGCCCGTGCGCGCCGGAATGGTCGCACGCCAGTTCTCGTGTTTGCGGACCTGGATGGCCTCAAGCAGATCAACGACGCGCACGGGCATTCGGCGGGCGATATTGCGCTCAAGCTCGTGGCGAGCGCGCTCAAGAGTATCTTCCGCGAAACGGATATCGTGGCGCGCTGGAGTGGCGACGAGTTTGTCGCGCTCATGGTAGATGGCAGCGAAGAAGCGGCTCAGCGAATTGCAGATCGACTCGATGCAGCCGTGGCTTCGCAAACACCACCACGCCTGCCATTCGCGGTGACGGCGAGCGTGGGCGCGAGCAAGCTCGATCCCGCGCTGCCACTTCGCGATGCCATGGAGCGTGCAGACTCGGAGTTGTACGCCGAGAAAAAGCGGAATCGGCGGAGCAAAATTCGCGCAACACCCATCGGCGTCGACAGCATGCAGGCAGAAAGCTAGATTTCTACGCGTAACGTGTGTTGCCTGACGAAGTCCGAGGAGCAGTGCATGATGAACCCCGAAACAGTGAACCGGCGTGAGTGGCTCCGCACGATGATCGTGGCGGGCATCGCCGCGACCACGATTGCTGCGCGCCGAACCGTCTTACCAGTACTCGCTGATACCGCGATCACTGTCTATAAGGATCCCAACTGCGGCTGCTGCAAGAAGTGGATTACGCACCTGGAAGCGAATGGCTTCAAGGTCTCCGCGCATGACCGTTCCGACATGAATGCGCTCAAGGACAGTCTCGGTGTTCCGAGTGCGCTGCGGTCGTGTCACACCGCCGTGGTGGGCAAGGTCGTTGTCGAAGGACATGTGCCTGCCGGCGATATTCGGAACGCGATTGCTCGTCCGCCAAAGGGAATGATCGGACTTGCTGTTCCAGGAATGCCGGCGGGCTCGCCGGGAATGGAAATGGGTCGCAAGGACCGATATGACGTGATTGCATTCGATGCGGCCGGCGCAACAAAGGTGTTTGCCACTCACAGTTGAGCGGGTGCTGCGTGCGCTTCTTGCAGCGCGCACGGAGCTGGTGCTTGCATCGCAGAGGGAAGTTCAAGAGATTCGCGACATCTGCGTGTTCTTGTCGGGCGGTCGCGCATTCATGAAAACACAGCCCGATCGGATCCCGGTTGTTCACGGGATATCCGGCGCGACACGGTCGAGGTGCCGTCCGGGCGGTACCCGGCCGTAGTCGTGCACTCTCAGCGATGAACGAACAACGGGCTCCGGAAGGAGCCCGTTGTTCGTTTTCACACTGCGGTGTTCGTGGACCGTGGCGGTGGCGGTGGCAACAATGCATTCCGAGCAGCGTCGAGCTGCGAACGCACCGCCTCCGGACCGGTGCCGCCCTCTACTTCGCGATGCGCGACGGAGTTCGACGCATTGAGTGCGTCGGTCACGTCGTCACCAAAGCTTGCATGCGCTGCGGCGAACGAAGCGCGAGGAAGATCCTGCATCTCCACGCCCGCATCTTCACTCTCTCTCACAAGCCGGCCCACCGCACCGTGTGCCTCGCGGAACGTTGCGCCCTTTCGCACGAGGTAGTCTGCGAGATCAGTCGCCATCATGGTGCTTGCGAGCGCCGCACGCATGCGCTCAGGACGGAACTTGCACTCCGCCAGCGCGCCGGACACCGCCGGCAACACGAGCAGGAGAAGATCGACAGCGTCAAACAACACACGCTTGTCGTCCTGGAGGTCCTTGTTGTAGCTCGACGGCAATCCCTTCAACGTCGCGAGCAACGCGGTGAGGTTGCCAAGAGTTCGAGCTGCTGAGCCGCGCGCAAGCTCGAGGGCATCAGGATTGCGTTTCTGTGGCATCATGCTCGAACCGCTCGTGTAGCCTTCACCGAACTGCACGAAGCCGAACTCGCTGGAGCCGTAGATGATCAGATCCTCGGCCAGGCGCGAGAGATGTGTGCCGATCATCGTTGCGGCAAAGAGCACCTCGGCCACGAAGTCGCGATCGCTCACCGCATCGATGGAATTCTGGGAAAGTGCGTCGAATCCAAGCGTGCCCTGAAGCAACACACGCGAGATCGGATAGGCACAGCCAGCAACGGCACCAGATCCCAATGGGAGCACGGCGGCCGAACGTTGCGCCGATTTCAAGCGCACACGGTCGCGCTCGAGGGGCCAGAAATGCGCGAGCAACCAGTGAGCAGCAGAAACCGGAATGGCACGCTGTAAATGCGTGTATGACGGCATGAGCAACGATTCAGCCGTCGTGGCCTGATCGAGCAGCGCTTGCTGTGTGGAGCGAACGGCGGCATCGAGACGTTGGCACGCGTCGATGGTCCAGAGCCGTGTGGCGGTTGCAACCTGATCGTTGCGGCTCCGGCCCGTGTGGAGCTTCGACGCGATGTCGCCAATCTCATCGTGCAGAA
This sequence comes from Gemmatimonadales bacterium, assembly GCA_038323865.1. Classification (GTDB taxonomy): domain Bacteria; phylum Gemmatimonadota; class Gemmatimonadetes; order Gemmatimonadales; family Gemmatimonadaceae; genus AG11. Next base: position 85,766 of record JBBQHJ010000001.1, on the reverse strand, counting down.
GTCGATCGATGAGCGTGTGAACGTCTTCGTCGGACGCGATCGGTTGCTCACCGCCCTCGAGGCGCGAAGCAACCGCGTCGAGCCCGTGCTCCATTGCCTTGCTCTCATCGAGCGTGAGCACGTTGGCGCCCCAGAGCGCAACAGCCCACGCCTTCGAGAGGCGGATGTCATAGGGCCACAGGCGGAAGTCGACACCAATGGAATTGTTCAGTGCCTCGAACGCGGCAGTTGGGCCGGCGCCGAAGCGCCCGCCCCACAGCTTATGCGACTTTGCGGGGACCGGAGCGCCAGCGACCGACATCAAACGGTGACCAACTCTGGCGCCGGTTCCTCGGCCAGAGCCGCGGCGTTCGCAGCAGCAAGTTCCTTGTCCTTGATGGCGCGCACGCGCGCGGGAAGCGCGAACAGGCGGATAAAGCCCGCGGCATCGCTCTGCTCGTAGACGTCGTCCTCACCGAAGGTGACAAAGCGCTCGTCGTAAAGCGCATGCTCGCTTTGGCGACCGACCACCTGCATTCCACCCTTGTACAGGCGCAGCGTGACGGTGCCCGTGATGCGTTCCTGCGTGACATTGACGAACGCGTCGTAGGCTTCCCGCTCGGTGGTCCACCAGCGGCCCTCATACACGAGATCGGCGTAGCGTGGCGCGATGACATCCTTGGCCGCAAGCGTCTTGCGATCGAGGATGAGTTGCTCGAGTTCCGAATGCGCGGCGTAGAGCAACGTTCCGCCCGGCGTTTCGTACACGCCGCGCGACTTCATGCCGACCATGCGATCCTCAACGAGGTCGATGCGGCCGACGCCATGCTTGCCGCCGATTGCGTTCAGCGCGGAGACGAGTGCGAACGGGCCGAGCTGCCTGCCGTTGACGGTGACGGGCGTGCCCTTCTCGAAACCAATGACAACGTCTTCTGCGACGTCGGGTGCCTTCGAAGGCTCCGTTGTCAACATGAACATGTCGGGCTTCGGTGCCGAGTTCGGATCTTCGAGGTTGCCACCCTCGTGCGAGAGGTGCCAGAGGTTGGCATCGCGCGAATAGATCTTTTCCTTCGTGGCGGCGATCGGAATGCCTTTGGCCGCCGCGTAGTCGATTGCATCTTCGCGGCTGCGGATATCCCACTCGCGCCACGGCGCGATAACGGGCAGTTCCGGTGCGAGTGTGGCGAACGTCATTTCGAAACGCACCTGATCGTTGCCCTTGCCGGTGCATCCGTGTGCGAGCGCATCGGCGCCGACTCGATGTGCAACCTCGACCTGGCGTTTGGCGATGAGGGGCCGGGCCATGGCAGTCCCGAGGAGATACTTCCTGTTATAGACGGCACCGGCGCGGAGTGTCGGGAAAATGAAGTCGCGCACAAACTCTTCGCGCAGGTCTTCGACGTAGCACTCTTCGGCGCCAGAGGCGAGCGCCTTTTCGCGGACGCCGCGAAGCTCATCTGCTCCCTGGCCAATGTCAGCGGCGACGCAGATGACGCGGGCGTCGTAGTGCTCACGCAGCCACGGCACGATGATGGACGTGTCGAGACCGCCGGAGTAGGCGAGGACAATGGTACGAGTCATTCGGTGCTCCAAGGAAAGATTATGCAGTACACGTGCATATTTACACAGTATTGCCACATACGTCAACCCTTTGAAGGGTGTGCGCGACAATCCATGGATCACGCGCGTCCGGCGAGCTTCAACAGGCGTGCTGTCAGCGATGCTCGGGCCTCGGCGGAGCGTGTCACGATGAGGATGGTGTCGTCCCCGGCGATAGTGCCAAGGACTTCTGGAAACTCCTCTTGATCGATGGCCTCGGCAATTGGCTGGGCGCCGCTGCGGACGGTATGGAGGACGATCATCTCTCCGACGCCATCGATCTTTGCGAACAACTGCGGTAAGAGGTTGTCCAGCAGGGGTTTGTCGTCGTCAGCGAGGGACTCCGGAACGACATATCGGCCGCCATCCTCGGTGGAGATTCGGGCGAGACCAAGGTCGCGAAGATCGCGAGACAAGGTCGCCTGTGTGACATCGATCCCGCGGGTTACCAGCAGCTGCCGAAGCTCCTCTTGGCTCGCCACGACATGCGAGCCCACCAGATCCACGATCGCGCCCTGGCGAGTCTGCTTTTTGGTCATAGAACCATTGCGTGGCTCGCGGAGGCCGAGGGTCATGCGCGTACCGAAGTTGAAAGGGATTGACGAAATCGATATGCATGATTATGCATTAATAGTGAATCGAATTCAAGTGGGGGTGCTCGGCGCCAGCGGTTACGCTGGGCGCGAGCTTTGTGCGCTGCTGTTGCAGCATCCGTATTTCACGCTGGTGTTCGCAACCGCGAATGAACAGCGCGGCCAAACCGTATGGTTTGGCCGTAGTCAGGTCACCTACGTGGCCACCGATGATGCTGCGCTCCATCAAGCGGACATCATTTTCAGCGCGCTCCCGCACGGCGCGTCGGTTCCGTGGGTGCAGCGAGCGCAGCAAGCCGGTGCCCGCGTCGTGGATTTGTCCAGCGACTTGCGGCCTGGCAACGACGGCGCGATGGCGGCCACTTATGGTATGCCGGAGTTGGGCGCGAGCACTCGCAATGCAATTCGCGGTGCAGAGATCGTGGCGAATCCGGGATGCTATCCGACGTCGATCCTGCTTGCAGTGCTTCCGTTCATCACGCGAGGCCTGCTTGCCGAAGACGCAACGATCGTCGCCAACTCAGCGAGTGGCGTGAGTGGTGCGGGCAACTCGCCAAAGCGCGAACTGTTGTTCGCCGAGGTGAGCGATGACTATCGCGCGTACGGCGTTGGCAATTCGCATCGGCATCTCAAGGAGATGTCCGCAACCCTGAGCGCAGCCGGCAGCTCGGCCGAACTCGTATTCACGCCGCACCTGCTGCCGGTAGCGCGCGGCATTCTTTCAACGATTACGCTGCCGTTGTCGGCGCCACTGAGTGATCCGCTCGCGCCGCTGCGTGACAGCTACTCGAACGAGCCATTCATCGAGGTCGTGAGCGAACAGCCCACACTCGCATCTGTCGTACGCCGCAACGTCGTCCGCATCACCGCCACGCCGATCGCAGGCACGCGCTCGCCGCTGTTGCTGGTGACGTCGGCAATCGACAATTTGGTGAAGGGCGCTGCGGGACAAGCAATTCAGAACGCCAACATCATGTGTGGCGTCGACGAATGCGCGGGACTGCCGACATGACGCGCATCATCAAGGTGGGTGGGCGTCCGCAACTCGATCCAGCGTTGCCGCTCGCGCTCGCGGCGGCGCATCGCGCGAGTGACAGCGCGCTCGTCGTGGTGCACGGCGGCGGGGACGAAATATCGACACTGCAGAAGATGTATGGTGCGACGGCCACGTTCACGGAAGGCCGTCGCGTGACCACCGAGCTCGATCTCGAGATCATTCGCATGGCGCTGTCCGGTTCCGCGAACAAGCGTCTCGTGAGCGCGCTCGTTCGGGAGGGCGTGCCTGCACTCGGCTTATCGGGTGAAGATGCGGGCCTTCTCCTGGCAACGCCTCTTGACCGGGACCGTTTTGGATTCGTGGGTGTGCCGGCCGACGTAAACGTCGCGTTACTGCGTCACTTGCTCTCGGCGGGATACGTGCCCGTGCTCTCGCCTGTGAGTCGTTCTGCGGAGCCGGATACGCAGCCAACGCTCAACGTAAACGGCGATGATGCAGCGGCAGCCATCGCCGTTGCCATGCACGCTGAGGAACTGCTGCTGGTTTCGGATGTTGCGGGTGTCCTGGTCGATGGCGTTCCTGTGTCGTCACTCGATCCGGATGAGGCACAGCGCCTGATCGACGACGGAATTGCGCAGGGAGGGATGGGCGCCAAGCTGCGCGCCGCGCTTGCGGCAATCGATGGAGGGGTAGAGCGCGTTCGTATTTCAGACATCGCGGCAATCGAGCAACTCGACCGCGGCACCATGTTGACCAGAGCCGGGAGTGTGTGCGCATGACGGCACCAACTGTCAATCCAACGTCCGCGTCCACCATGCGCGAATCACAAGCAGCCACCACGGGATTTCCAACGCCACTCGAGAGCCCAATCCTCGGGACGTACAAGCGCGCGCCCGTGGAGTTCGTGCGTGGCAGTGGCGTTCGGCTGTTCGATGCTGAAGGCAAGGGGTACCTCGATTTCGTGAGTGGAATCGCGGTGAATGCACTTGGATATGATGACCCCGGCCTCAAGGCCGCGCTTCATGCAGCGGCTGAAGGCCTGGTGCATACGTCAAACTTGTATAACACGGCTCCAGGTGAGCGTCTCGCCTCCGCACTCGTGTCACGATCGTTCGCCGACAAGATCTTCTTCTGCAATTCTGGCGCAGAAGCAAATGAAGGCGCGTTCAAGTTTGCGCGACGGTGGGCCAGGCTTCAGGGCGACGCGAAGCATGAGATCGTCGCGCTACGTGGCGCATTTCACGGCCGTTTGTTTGGGACGCTCGCAGCAACAGATCGGCCGGCATATCGAATTCCCTTCCGGCCGCTGGCCGGTGGTATTTCCATCTTCGAGCGCGATCTTGCGGAGCTCGACGCAGCCCTGAATGAAGACACCGTGGCGGCGCTCATCCTGGAGCCGGTGCAGGGTGAGGGAGGTGTGCGAATCATCGATCACGGACTGCTGCGCGAACTGCGTGCCATCACCGAAGCACGAAAGATTGCGCTTATCTACGATGAAATTCAGTGCGGCCTTGGTCGTACCGGATCGCTGTTCGCATATGAGCAGTCCGGCGTGGTGCCCGACATGTTGACCCTGGCGAAGCCGATTGCCGGCGGTCTTCCAATGGGCGCAGTGCTGATGACGAAGGAGATTGCCTCTGCCATCAAGTACGGCGACCACGGCACCACATTTGGTGGTGGCCCATTCGTCGCATCCGTCGCGCTCCATGTGTTGGAGCGGCTCTCAGACCCGAAGCAGCTTGCACACGTACGTGAAAAAGGCGCGTGGCTTGGGAAGCAGCTTCAGGAGATGGCGGATCGGACGGGCCGTCTTCGCCAGGCTCGCGGCAAGGGATTCATCTGGGGCATCGACGTGATGAACACATCGGCTCACGTCGTCGGCGAGTGCCTCAGCCGAGGATTGCTTGTGTGTTCTGCTGGCGAGCACACGGTTCGTATTCTGCCGCCGCTGGTGGCGACGCAGGAAGACCTGGCGGAGGGTTTGAGAATTCTCGAAGACGTCATCTAAGGCGCGGCAAGTCTTCACGAACCTTTAATCATCGGCCTCTGGCGGTGTGGACGGCACGGGTCGACACTAGCCGTCCCACCATCAGAGGTCGTAGTGCGTCTCTCATTTCGATTCGCGAGCATCGTATTGTTCGCGCTCACGCTGGCGGCCACCCGGGCCGTGGCGCAGGGAGGCCGCGCGTTCAGCGTGTTCCTGGATTGCCAGAACCTCTACTGTGATCCCGACTTTTATCGGACGGAGCTGAGCTTCGTCGATCACGTGCGCGACAGAACTGCTGCGGACGTGCACGTGTTGGTTACGAGCCAGAGCACCGGTGGTGGCGGCCGCAGCTACACATTGGCGTTTTACGGGCAACAGCGATTTGCCGGAATCTCCGATACGCTCAGTGCGACGACACCGCAGGGGGCGACTGAGGATGAACAGCGCCAAGTGCTCGCGCGTACGGTACGGCTGGGGCTCGTGCGTTATCTGGCGCGAACGAGTGCGGGCGAACGCGTGGCCATCACGCTGTCGGCTCCCAAGGGAAACGCCGATACGTCCAGTACTCCAAAGCACGATCCGTGGAATGCGTGGGTCTTCCGTGTGGGCGCAAACCTGAACGGAAACAGCGAGCAACAGTACCAGTCGTCGTTCATCAACGGCAACGTGCGGGCAAGCCGCATCACGGAAATGTGGAAGACCAACATTCGTCTCGACGAGTTCTACAACGAGCAGAAGTTCGACGTCGATGGCGAGAAGATCACGACAATCCGCCGCGATTTTGGCGGCAGCGCCATACTGGTGCGGAGCCTGAACGATCACTGGTCGCTCGGCGGTCGCGCGGGCGCGTCATCATCGACGTATCTGAATCAGCGTCTCGCCGCGAACATTGCGCCGGCCATTGAATACGATGTCTATCCGTACAAGGAGTCGACGCGCCGTCAGTTGATTGCGCAGTACGCGGTTGGCGCGAGGTACTACGCGTACAACGACACGACCGTGTACTTCAAGACGCAGGAGGCGCGCCCGTATCAGTCCTTGTATCTGGCGCTCTCGCAGAAGCAGACGTGGGGTTCTGTCGATTTCGGTGCCAACGGATATCATTTTCTCGACGACATCACCAAGAGTCGGCTCAGCTTCAGCCTGAGCACCGATGTGCGCATCATCAAGGGCCTGAGCGTGAGCAGCTTCATCAACTACGATGTCCTCCACGATCAGATATATCTGCCCAAAGGCAATCTCTCCAAGGACGAAGTGCTCCTCAGGCAGTCGCAATTGCAGACAGGCTACAGCGCATACTTCTACATCTCGGTGAACTACACGTTCGGCTCCGTTCTCAACAATGTCGTCAATCCGCGTTTCAGCAATGGGAACGACTTCTGACGTGACAGTGACAACCCCGGCCGAGGCGATCGCGTAGATTGTGAGTGGCGCGCGATAGCGCGACACGAGGCTTCACAACTTGCGAATTCCCATGCGACGCATCGGCATCACAGCGGCGATTGCACTTGCGGTTGCAACGTCAGCGTCGGCCCAACCGAACGGCGTTCGGGCAGACCGGCCAACACTGGTTGTTTTTCTCACGGTCGACCAGATGCGATCGGACTATGTCGATCGCTGGGCGAACCAACTAAATGGCGGACTGGCCAGACTGGGCAAACACGGAGCGTTCTTCACGCGCGCCTTTCAGGACCATGGCGTGACAGAGACAGCGCCAGGGCATTCTGTCGTGATGTCGGGTCGGTTTCCGCGCTCAACAGGCATCCTTCGAAACACGGCGGGCGTTGAAGATCCGCAGTCGCCACTCTTGTCATCGAGAGATTTACCGGCATCGCCCTACCGCTTTAGGGGCTCCGTGCTCATGGACTGGCTGCGTACACGCGATCAGAGTTCGCGGGGACTCTCCATCTCCCGCAAGGATCGCGGCGCCATTCTCCCGATGGGTCGCGCCAAGCAGAACGTGTTCTGGTACGCAACTTCTAACGGCGAGTTCACGACCAGCAGATACTATGCGGATACGCTGGCAACGTGGATTCGACACGTCAATGCTCGGCGAACACCGCAAAAGTACGCGGGACAGAGTTGGAACCTGCTGCTTCCGTCAGAAGCATACGCAGAGCCCGATAGCGAGCCACTCGAAGCGACCGGACAGAACTTTCTGTTTCCGCACGTCATGACGGCAGATAGCGCGCGCGCGGCAGCGGATCTGCCATACACGCCGTGGATGGACGAGTTCACGCTCGCCGCGGCACTCGAGGGGCTCGAAGCGCTCAAGCTCGGTACCGGCAGCGCAACAGACATCCTCGCGATCTCTCTCTCATCAACTGACTACGTCGGCCATCGCTATGGGCCGGACTCGCGCGAGCAGCACGATAACATCCTGCGCCTGGACCGTTCACTCGGCGCGTTTATTGATTCGCTGTACAAGATCCGGGATTCGAGCCGGATTATCTTTGCACTCACCGCCGATCATGGTGTGACGTCGTTTCCGGAACTCGTCGCCGCGCGCGCAAAGCGGACTGTCCCGGTGCGATATGATGTTCGACCGGCAGTGCGAGCATTGCGTGATGCGCTTCGCCAAGCCGGTGTCGATACAAACTCAATCACGCTTGACGGGCCGTTGGTTTACGTAGACCGCTCGATGTTGACCGGAGATCGCGCGAATAAGGTGCTCGCTGGCTTTGCGGCAGCGTTGCGCGCCACGCCGGGAATTGCACGCGTTGATCGCGTTGCCGATCTCGCTCGGCGCGACACCATCAAGGATGTCGTTTCGCGCAGGTGGGCCCACATGATTCCGCCAGACTCGCCGGTGGAGTATGTACTCACCCCCGTAAGGGGCGCGTATCCCTCCGATGCGAAAGTTGCCGAACACGGAGCACCGTACGACGACGATGCTCATGTGCCGGTGATCTTCTACGGGCCGTGGTTCAGAGCTGGCCGATATGACGAGCGAGCGCTCGTCGCCGATATGGCACCGACGCTGGCGCGAGTATGCGGTGTTTCCCCAACGGAGCGTGTTGATGGCCGCGTTCTTGTCCGGGCTTTCGTTACCGCAACAGCGCACTGATGTCCGGCAAGCGTCCCATTCGCGGATTGGCGGGCTTGCAACAAGCCTTTGACGAGGCTCGTTTCGGCCCGGAACGCACGCTCAATCTGCGCGCGACACTTCCAACGGCGCATGAAGCAGCACGGCGTCTCGAGAACTGGCTTCGGCAACATCAGGTGGAGCGGTCGGATGAGGTGCTCATCATCACCGGTCGCGGAAACAATAGCGCCGACGGAATATCGGTCGTACGCGAAGCAGGTGTCCGCGTATTTCAGGAGCTCCGTCGCAAGAATGTCATCGTGGAATTCGCTGAGCACACGCCGGGTTCTTTCGTGGTGACGCTTGCGCCCATGGCGGCGATGTTCGACGCGGCCAAGCGACGACGGGAACAGGCTCCCGTGCCGCCGCCAGTAGAGCCACCGACCCTGGCGGCGTTGGGCGGCGAAACTCGCGAGCTTCTGCGCGCGCTCGCGGAGCGTTCACTCGATGCGCTGGGCGTAAAGGAGCGTGATAGCTTCCTACAGGGTGAGATGCTTCGGTTGTTCGGCATGCTTGGCGCTTCAGTGGCCGATGGTCCCGATCGCGAACGACGCCTGCGTCGTGCGATCTCCGCAGCGATGGACGACTATGAGTGAGTTCTTCTCTCAACTAAATCACAACGCACAATGGCGTATCTGAATTTGCCGGTTCGTGGTATCTCGGTCATCATCCTGGTGGCTTCCGTGATGGCGACGCCGTCACGTGCGCAGCAATCGACACCCGGGTACAACGCACAGGGCGGGGCGGCAGAGCGAGCACGTGAAGCGGAGGCCATCGCCAAACCCGACGCGGCTCGGGCACGCACGCACTCGCGCGAGCTTTCGAAGGAGACGCATGTCGCGGGAACACCGGCGCAGGAGCGTACACGCGACTACGTGATTGCGCAGATGAAGGCGATGGGATTGGAAACGGAGGTGCGGCGATACGATGTGTTCATTCCACATCCGACATCGGTGCAAGCATGGCGAATAGCTCCCGGCAAGAAGGAGCTCAAGTTGCCTGAGCCCAAAATTGCGGGCGATCCGACCTCGGCGCTCTCGCAATACCTCACCGTGAACGGACATAGCGGCGCGGGTGATGTCACGGGCGACGTGATCTACGTGAACTACGGCCTCATCGAGGACTACGCACAGCTGGACTCGATGGGAATCTCAGTGAAAGGAAAAATCGCCATTGCGCGCTACGGCAGATCGTTTCGCGGTATCAAGGCACGTGAGGCGGAAAAGCATGGCGCCATCGGCCTCCTGATCTACAGCGATCCTCAAGACGACGGTTACGTCCGCGGCGATGTGTATCCCGCTGGTCCGATGCGCAATCGCGACGGTGTCCAGCGCGGTAGTGTGTTCAACGGTGCTGGCGATCCAGCAACACCGGGCTACCCCAGCACCGCTGGTGCAAAGCGTATCACAGAAGTCCAGATGCCGATTCCACATATTCCCGTCATTCCTATTTCGTATGGCAATGCGTCGCAGCTGTTGCAACCGCTTACAGGCCGCGAAGTGCCGCAGCAATGGCAGGGCGGACTGCCATTCCGCTATCACATCGGTTCGAGCGGAGTAAGAGCACGGCTAAAAGTTGCCGACGATCGCGCAACGAAAGGAACGAAGCCGATCTACGATACCTTCGGCATCATCCGCGGGAGTGAATTTCCCGACGAGATCGTGATGGTAGGCGGGCATCGCGACGGATGGGGGCCGGGAGCGGCTGACAATGTCAGCGGCACTGTAAGTGTACTCGAAGCAGCACGTGCTATCGCCGATGCCGTGAAGGCCGGGTTTCGCCCGAAGCGTACAATCGTGTTTGCGACATGGGACGCCGAGGAGTGGGGCTTGATGGGCTCCACCGAGTACGTCGAGGATGATTCTCTTCGTCTCTCTCGCGGAGGGGTGGCATACCTGAATCAGGATGTCGCGGCACAAGGAATTCGGTTTGGCGGAGGCGGATCACCTTCGCTACGTCCAATGCTGCGCGACATCGCGCGCGCTGTTCCGGATCCGAGTGGCAGGGGAAGCGTGTACGCCGAGTGGCGACGCGCGGCCGCTGTTGCCGACACCGCCGAACCAGCGATGGGCGATCCAGGCGGCGGATCAGACTTCGCCGGCTTCTACAATCACCTTGGAATTCCGATCGCCGAATGGGGGTTTGGTGGTGCAGGCGGCGTGTATCACTCACAGTATGATGATTTCGCATGGATGTCGCGTTTCGGCGATTCCACTTTTCGGTACCATGCTGCGGCAGCAAGTATTGGCGCGGCCATGCTGCTCAGGCTCGCCAATGCGGACATCATTCCGTACGACTATGTGGAGTTTGCGCAAACCATGCAGCGCTACCTGCCCGCGCTTGATCGCGCGCTCGCGGCGAAGCGCTGGAGTGGGATAAACACCGCGTCGCTTCATGATGCGATGACGCAGATGCAACAGGAGGCCGCGCAATTCAGCGCTGATCGTGATGCACGCCTGGCTGCAGGTCGGCAGTCCCACGAGAGACTCCAGCAAGTAAATCTCGAACTGCTCCAAGTAGAGCGTTCGCTCACGCGGCAGGAGGGCCTGCGTACGCGACCATGGTATCGCAACCTCATCTACGTGGCCGATGAGGATAACGGCTACGCAAACATGGTCTTTCCTTCCGTTAATGAAGCAATTCGTGCAAACGACCAGAATCTGGCAGCGGCAGAGCTTTCGGACCTGGTGCAGCGCTTTCAGTCTGCGACGCGCGCACTCGTTTCCGCGCGTACGGTGCTAACAAGCCGATAGAGAACAGCTGGCGCACGGCTCAGCCCGTGCGGCCCACCTATTGCGTCCGGCGTTCGAAGAACGAACGAGGAGAACGCTATGGCCGCCTACAGAGTTGACCGGATCCCACCGGCCACCAACCGCTTGTCATTCGACGAGCGCGCCATGCTTGCCGACTACACGGCGCGTACGTCGTGGCCATCTGGATTTCAGATCTACGAACGCGGTACCGTAGCGGACGGCGTGTTCGTGGTACTGAGCGGCCGGGTTGTGTTGCGCAGTCGCGTGCGGGCCGGGCGCGGATTTGTGCCGTGGGTTGCCACACCGGGCGAGACCTTCGGCGCTGAGGGCCTCGCGGCCAACGGCGTTTACGTCACGGACGCGCGTGCTGACGGAGAGTCGGAAACTCTTTTTCTCAGTAGCTCCAGGCTCCGCGCATTCCTCCGCGAGCAACCCTCGCACGCGATTGCGTTGCTCGGGCAGATCATGGCCGAGCGAACGACGTTACTCGAGAAGTTGCGTGAGTTGACCACGCTCTCGGTTGAGCAGCGTCTTGTCGCGGCACTACGGCGCATGGCGTCACACGAGAGCTTTCTCGATGCCAGTGGCCGCATTGAGCTGTGTAGTTCGCGTTACCGGTTGCTCTGTGAGCTTGTCGGCGCAACGCGCGAGTCGGTGTCGCTCGTTCTTGCCCGTTTGAGCGGAGAGGGATTGGTGGAGCGCACGGGAAGCACGATGTTTGTCGCACCGAGTGCAAAACTGTTCGAGCGGCTGGGTGGTGTAGACGAAACAGCTCTCATGACGCTCGCCGATGCACCGTCGGCCGGGGCTGTGGCGTTGCAGTAGCCGCGGTAACGCGAACCGCGGTGTGGCGCGCGGGCTATATTCTTCGCGCCAACCCGCGACCATGTCATTACCCGACTCGACACCGCTCTCCGCCGAGGAGCTTCAGCGCTACCATCGACACGTTATCCTTCCCGGCGTCGGAGAGGAGGGGCAGCGGCGTCTTCGCGACGCGCGAGTGCTCATCGTGGGTGCAGGAGGGCTCGGCTCGCCCGCCGCGTTGTATCTCGCTGCGGCAGGAGTGGGACATCTCGGCATTGTCGACGAAGATGTCGTGGAGCTCAGCAACCTCCAGCGGCAGATTCTGCACGACAGCGCCGGGGTCGGCGCACCCAAGGTCGATTCCGCACGACGTGCGCTGCGAGGGCTGAATCCCCTGGTGCATGTGGCGACGTACCATGCCCGCCTGTCGAGTACGAATGCACTCGAGATCATGGGTAGTTATGATGTCGTGCTCGATGGTACCGACAACTTCGCAACGCGCTACTTGATCAGCGACGCGTGTGTGTTGCTCGACAAGGCCAATGTGCACGGGAGCGTCACGAGATTCGAAGGTCAGGCCTCGGTATTTTCGTTTGCCGATGCGCCGTGCTACCGCTGTCTCTTTCCAGAGCCGCCGGAGCCGGGAACGGTCTTGAATTGTGAGCAGGGCGGCGTGTTTGGCGTGGTGCCGGGACTCGTGGGCGTCATACAGGCAACTGAGGTACTCAAGCTGATCACCGGAGTTGGCGAATTGCTGGTCGGACGCCTGCTTCTGGTTGATGCCCTGCGCATGCAGTTCCGTACCATGGAGGTCGCTCGTGATCCCGCGTGCCCGGCATGCGGAACGCGCGAGATCACGTCATTGATCGATTACGATGTGTTTTGCGGTGCCGTAAACCCGGTACCGACAACTGCAGACTCCTCGACTTCGCCTGGAATGACTATGCCTTTTGCTGATTCGGAGATTACTCCACAGGAATTGCATGCTCGAGTCGTGCGTGGAGACAAACTCACGCTCATCGATGTCCGTGAACCGTATGAGTGGTCGATCGCACGGTTGCCGAATGCCCGGTTGATTCCGCTTAATTCGCTACCGTCCGTGGTAAATACGTTGGACCCGTCTGCCGAGATTGTCGCGTACTGTCATCACGGAACGCGAAGTGCGGCGGCAGTAGAGTGGTTGCAGGATCAAGGGTTCGCGCATGCGCTCAACCTCGTGGGTGGTATCGATCGGTGGAGTCTCGAGGTCGATATGTCGCTTCGCCGGTATTGATTCGGTGAGGGGTAACGCGTGATCGTACCCGTCGTTCTTGCTGTCGTAGCGGCGGCGCTCGCCAATCGGATTCGCATTCAGCGCGGAGTCGTACGCGAGTACGCGTCGCGATTCGGCGTAGACGGCGATGGCATTGTGATGGGCGCGGAGGCATTCCGATTCAGCGGCACAAATGGTTGTGGCGTTTTGCTGCTGCACGGATCGGGTGACACACCGCGCTCGTTGCGATACCTGGCTACGCGGTTGAACGAGGCCGGCTTCACCGCGAGTGCGCCGTTGTTGCCGGGTCATGGCCGAACGCCTGAGGCGTTCGCGCGCGCGAATGCTGACGACTATGTACGAGCGGCTCGTGAGGAACTGGCGTCACTCAAGGCGACGCATACTCGAATTGCGATTGTTGGCCTGTCCATGGGTGGCGCTGTCGCCGCGCAGATCGCTGCGGGGAGTTCCGATGTGCGGGCCTTGGCGCTTCTTGCGCCGTACCTCGTGCCGCCGCCAACGATCAGGCGAGTTGCCGCCACCAGCGCGTGGTGGGGTTTGCTCGCCCCTTACTTGAAAGGCCGCGGAGAGGCGTCGGTGTTCGATCCCGTAGCATCGGGCGAGAGCAGGGCATACGGCACCTTTTCGCCGCGGGCGCTCGACGCCCTGGTCGAGACATCGGCGCGTGGAATGTCTGCGTTGCCGCGGCTCGACATGCCGGTTCTTGTAGTGAATTCAGAGCGGGACAACCGCATCCCGCGCGAATGCGCGGAGCAGGCGCTCCGCGCATTTCGCGCCACACCAGAAGTGCACTGGGTGTCGGGATGTGGCCACGTGATCACGATCGACTACTGCAAGGAAGCGGTTGCGAAGTTCGTGGTTCAGTTTCTGGAGCGAAACACGAGTTAGTCGCCGCTGACGCGCTCGACGATGTTCTCGCCCAACTCCTTTGCCGCGTCCACGCCCTGTGTCACCGCGGTCTGTGCCTGTTCAACCACTTCCGTGGCGACGCGCTTGACGCGGTCCACGAGTGCAGCGGCACGTGATGGCGCGCTCTTTTTCTTGGCTGCGGGCTTCTTAGCCGCCTTCTTTGCGGGGCTCTTCTTCGCGATAGCCTTCTTGGGCGCGCTCCGCTTGGTGACCGCCTTCACTTTCTTTGCAGCCTTCTTAACAACCTTCTTTGCCGTCTTCTTAACAACCTTCTTTGCCGTCTTCTTCACGGCTTTCTTGACGGCCTTCTTGACTGTCTTCTTCGCAGCAGCCTTCTTGGCGGCGCCCTTCTTCGCGCCTGCGCGCTTCTTGCCAGCGCCAGCGGACCGTTTCGCGCTCTTCTTCGCGCCTTTGCGCTTGCTGCTCTTCTTCATGGCCATCGCTCGAGTCTCTCCTGCCGGATTGTGGCTGTCAGTGTTTCGCGAAATTGGCGTTCCTTTGCAAACATACCCTGTGCGAGCTCTTTGCGTTGCTCAAGCTGCACGTTGCACTCCGCACATGCGAAGATGTTGATCAGGGTGCAGTGTGGCTAGCAGCAACGGAATCCGGCCACTGCACCTTTCCTGAATAGGGTTTCCCGAACACGGCAGCGAGCGCGTCACGCGCGTCTGTGGCGCGGACCACGACGTCGAGAGAATCACCGAGCCGGAACGACTTGGAGAAGTCACGATAACGCCCGTAGGAATGGAAGAAGCCCGAGGGGCCTGGACGCGTGAGCTTTCCGAGCAGGATGTCTGGAAGGCCGATGAGGTGGTAGAAATAGAAAGCGTTCAGGGTACGGAAGCGCGGCAGATCGCTTTCGACAATGCCGCGGGGGAGTGACCCGTGCTTGCCCCACTGGACGTTTACTGCCGGCGTCCCCCGGTCGCGCCAATCGGCGTGAAGGATCTTCCCGTGCCAGAATGTCCACAGGTCGGTCGGGGCGCCTGATGAGTCGTGTCCGACCCAGACCACCTCTTCGTCGGTCGGTACTGTGAAGGGAATCCACGACCCGTGTACGTCATCACGCCACAGGAGATGGTAGGCAATGATGGGTCGGGTGGGATGAACAACAGCCACTGCGCGATCGAGTGGGAACCACTCGTCGATTTGGAGGTACAGGAGAGGAGCAAGTGTACGGGCCAGTCGTGCGCTCGAATCAGACGTATCGAGTGCGCCTGGAACGGCTACTGGGCGTGGCGGGATGTGTGCCTTGGGTCCGCAAGCGGAGCAAAGGCAAGCCAGAAGTAGGGCCCATCGGTGCAGGTTGGTTCGCAAGACAAAGCCCCACTGTGCTTTAGGGCCTTTGAAGGTTACTATTCATGAAAGGCGACCCGGCGCCTGAACATACCCGGGTGTGTCTTAAAAACATTTCGGAGGGCCAATGCGCAAGCCGCGACCGGCTACGTATAACCCAGTGCAAGCGCTTCACCTGATCGCGACCGACCGGAACGGCTCGCCTTTGAGCTGCCCGTCGTGTTCGGGACAGATCGCGAGAACGCCCGACGACTTTCCGCCACAGCCACGCTCGCACGTGACTTTGCAGTGTCGTGAATGTGGCCGTGTCGCTCGCTATATCGCAGGCGCCGCGTAAGACATCACTGGCGGTGATTTCACCGGCAGAACGGGACCGAGCTATCGGTCCCGTTCTGCATTTATGCCCTCACAACCTTGCGGTTGACCTCGCTGTCCAACCGGGCGCGGTGGTGTTGCACAGAAGTGTGTGCACAAAACTTGCCCGATCAGGGTCATATGTCCCGCCCCGAGAGCCGGAACGTCGGCACGACAGGGCATCACAGGGATCACGTGGGACGAGGACGCCGACTGGCGATTCCCTCGGACGCGGGATCCGGTTCCACAGCTCTGGTAAGAGGTACGGTTCATGGCTCGCATCAACGGCACGGTGAAGTGGTTCAACGACGCGAAGGGTTTCGGCTTCATTTCGCGGGATGGAGGCCCAGACGTCTTCGTTCACTTCAGCGCAATCACTGGCAACGGCTTCAAGTCGCTTGCCGAAGGCGACAAGGTCGAATTCGAGATCGTTCAGGGGCAGAAGGGTCCGCAGGCGGCTGACGTAAGTAAGGCCAGCTGATCGCCCTCCGTGCCGCGGGGTACGAGGTCCACCGCACGACACACGCAACGCCCCAGTCCGCGACTGGGGCGTTTGCGTAGTATCGAAGGCCAGATTACCGACATCGAAGCGAGCGGTGGCGCCGGCGAGCTCGATTTTGGACGCGGCGCGAAGCTGCGTGTGTCGAGCCTCGACAAAATTTTCTTTCCGAACCCTGGAATCACCAAGGGTGGCCTGATGCGCTATTACGCGCCGCTGTGGCCTTCGCTACGTCTGCACGTCGAGGATCGCCCGCTCATACTCAAGCGCTTTCCAGATGGAGTCGACGGGCCCATGTTTTTCCAGCAGAGCGCTGGCGAGAAGACTCCCGCCGGCCCGACGGATATTGCAAGCGTGTCGGCGCCATTCGCCGAGCGCGAGCTCACGGCACGTCTTCGAATTGCTTCGTTTACGCCGCGCTCCATTTCGGCGCGAGTAATGCGGGTGGGAGATCTCTGGGAAAAGGCTCTTGCGCGCCGCCCCTCTTCCAGCACTGTTCGCAATGCCTTGCGTGCACTCGAGCACGTGCTGGAGGCCGCCCCGATGGAGGGATACACACCGCGGCGCGCGTCGAGACGTAGCGAGGCTGGAGGAGCAGGTGCCGGAACAGCATCACGTAGCAAATAGCGGGCGGCCCTCGCAGGCGCTCTATTCACGGGAAATGCCCGGTGGAGGATCTGTACGCGTCGAGATCCTCGTCGACGATCACGGCAACATTGCCGGCGAACGCGTGAGCGGTCGCGTGGTAATGCAGCGTCGTCACGGCGTGGACAGCGACACCTTGGTCGTGGTCGAAGAGCTCGAGGGGAACGACCCGGACGACGTGGTCCCCGAACTTCTTCGCATCGCCCGCGACAACGCGGCGATCGCGCGGCGTGTGCTTCGACAACGCGCCGTTCGGCGCGCCGACTAGCGCTCAGCCGCCAACAGCGCGGAGCGGGATCTCGAGCTGACCGTCCTCAGACGTGCGATCGCCGAGGCGCTGCGTGTCCAGGCGCGCGGCGGACGAGCGCGCGCCTAGTAGGTGCAGGGTCTGATGATAGAAGTGCAACGTGTGAACGGGGGCGCGAAGGCTCTCCGGCCGGGCGCGCGCAATCGCGTACCCCTCTTCGCGTACACGACGCGGCAGGGCGCGCGCGAGCGGATGACGCAGCAAGCGCCTGATTTCCGTTCCATTCCGCGCCAAAAGTGCCGCGCACAGCCCGTCCAGATAATCGAGCATGTCGGTCCGCGAGTTTGTACGTAATGAACATATTGCGACTAATGTGCCAATCGCAAGAGCAAATGTTCCTGCCACGTTTCGGGACGGCTTCGGGTTGAATCAGCGAAAAACCGTCGTGTCGCCAGCTCGATGCATCGCGTGGTGGCGACACTTCGTGCAAAAAGCCAACAACACAAAAGGAAGGGCACACCTAGTATCGGTGTGCCCTGTTCATCCTTGAACCCGCTGCTTCAGTCGCTGAACAAATCGAAACGCACACCGCGTCTGGCACCTCGCCGTTTCTTCGGCGAGTAGCGAAACAACTGTGCGGGTCGACCACGGCCCTCGCTGCGCCACTCATCCGTTGGTTCCACGAGATAGCTAGCCTGCAGGGCACGACGAAAGCTCGCCTTGTGCAGACGACGGCCGAGCAACAACTCGTAGACGGACTGCAGCTCGCTCAGCGTGAAGTTTTGCGGCAACAAGCGAAAAGCGAGCGGCGATTGATCGACGCGCTGGCGAACCATGGCCGCTGCGCGGTCGACAACGAGACGATGGCGTGGCGCAACCGCCGGCAGCTCGTTCAACGGAAACCACTCGGCGTCATCAAGCGATGTTTCGACGCCGGTGGGGATCAGTGCTGCAATGCCAATTGATACGTCGGCATCACCCGGATGACGCCGAGTATCGGCAAAGGCACCGACCTGTTCGAAGAAAGCCGGTGCCGCGCCGAGCGTGGAGGACGCGATGCGTGCGGCGGCATCCTCGAGCGCTTCGTCTGGCAGCGGGCCATCCCATGGCAGAGTCCAGCGTTCGCGCGCGCCAGCTGGTGCACGAACCAGGAGCACAGCGAGCGCGTCATGTCGCGGAGACAATACCACGACGTCCACGGCAAGCGTTGTCTTGCGAACGGCAGCTTTGAGGGGGACGAGTGGTCGGTCACGCATGTGGCGCGAATTAGTAACAATTCGTCACCAAAGTCAAGGGCGCCTTTGACCGATGTGCGCGAAAAAGTAACAAAACGTGCCTAAAACAACGTTGGCGCGACTGCGTACTAACGACGTGATATACGCAATGCCGGTCGTCGCGTCAACACACGTTAACAGAACCACGCAATGCGCGCACGTAAGAACGCTACGGTGTAATCGTTCCTGATGGCAAGGCGCCGCGTCTCACACCGGTTCCGTACGGTGCAACTGACGGGATAGTGATGGGAAGCTGGCCTGTGATCGGTGCTTCACCGAGCAACGCACGTGCGGCAGCGCGCTGCGAGAGTGGCGATGCGCTCCACGCTTCGAGAAAAACCGCTGTCGCTGGGAGATCCTGAGCGAGATACGGATTGGCGAACGAGATGAGCACAACGCGACGGCCGGCCCTCTGAAGTCCATCGATCAACTCGGGAAGTCCACCGGTGGCTGACATCGTGGCAGTGCTCGAGCTTGCGCCGAAGTATGACGAGACAATGACAAGGTCTGCGCCTTCGGCAGCGCGCAGTGCGTTATCGACGATCGCAGGAAGCAATCGCGGCACCGGGCTCGCAACGTACGCGCCGGTGCCGCCTGATGCTGCTCCCGCGGTTTGATCGAACACGATCTCTGGAGTGAGCACCTGCGTGCGCAGTTGCGGAAACACGCGTTGCAGCTCCGCATTGAACGTTGCGCCAGCACCCAGCTCCGCGCGCGGCGCTATGGAGAGGCTCACGACGCGGCTAGCGCGAGGCAACCGGCCGAACGGAACAACGTTGAGTGAATCACGGACGAGGGTAATCGCACGCTCCGCCGCAATGCGGCCTGCGGCGATGTTGGCACTGTCGGCGACGATGCGCCGCACAGCCTCGACGTCAACGAAGCGCTGGCGGTCCAAGCCCATCTGACGTTTTGCGATCAGAAGTTTGCGAGCCGATGCGTTGATCCGCGACTCCGGATACTTGCCCTCGCGCACGCCGGCGACCACCGCGTCGATTGCCGTTGGAACATCAGTCGGCATGAGGAGCACATCGTTGCCAGCAATCACGGCGCGCTGCGTCACATCTGCCATGGTGGCGGTGCCGAGTGCACCGTTCATGTCGAGTGCGTCCGTAACCAGAATTCCTTGAAAGCCCATCTGGTTGCGAAGCAAGTCGATCATGATCTTGGGATTCAGCGTCGCTGCGGTGTGCAGCGTGTCGAGCGCCGGCAGATATCCGTGAAAAGTCATGACGCCGCGGACGCCGGCCTTCACGGCTTCACGAAATGGATACAGCTCAACGCTGTCGAGGTGTGCGCGACTCGCCGAGACGCGCGCGAGCTCGAGGTGCGAATTCTGTTCGGTGTCGCCGTGACCGGGAAAGTGTTTCGCCGTGGCGAGCATTCCGTTGTCCTGGATGCCACGAATGAACGCGCGGCCCATCTGGGCGACGAGCTGCGGATTCTCTCCGAACGAACGCGCGCTGATGACGGGGTTGCGCGGGTTATTGTTGACGTCGAGCACGGGTGCAAACGCCATGTGAATCCCGAGCGCGCGTCCTTCAAGCGCCGTCACTCGGCCCATCTCATACGCGATCACCGTATCACGTGATGCGCCGACGCCCATCTCATAAGGAAAGGCTGTGGCACCGCCGAGGTCGATGGCGTTGGGAATGAAATAGCCGCCACGAGCGCGGAATGCGGCGCCAGTTTCGAGGTCGGCGCCGATGAGTAGCGGAACACCAGCCGCTCGCTGGAGCGCATTGATCTTTGTCGCGATGTCGACCGGGCCGCCCACGGAGATGATTGCACCACCAAGTTTCTGGTCGCGGATCATGTGCTCGACGCGTGTGAATGTCGGATTATCAGCGGCGGTGTAATCGCCGAGAATCCACGGCCAGACCATCTGCGCGGCCTTGTCGCGAAGGGACAGCGTGGAGAGCACGGAATCGGCCCATGCTGCGTCGCTCGACGCGTCGCGAACTGTGGTGGCTTGGCTCGTTGCACACGACGCGAGCGCGAATGCTGCCACGAAGACGACCCACCGCGAGACGCTCCGAATTCCTGCTACCATGTGATGGTGCCCTGCTTTGTGGTATCGACGTCTTCCTCGTTCCCTTTCTTGAACAGGAAGGCTTCCATGTTCTTGGTGAGGAAGCTGCGTGCCTGAGGGTCCATGACGTTGAGTCCGTAGTGGTTGATCAGCATGGTCTGCTGTTTCAACCACAGTCCCCAGCAATCGGTGCAAATTTCCTGTACGACGCGCGCGCCGATGGGGCCGGGGAAGGGGGGGCGCTCGAATCCCGCGCGAGTCTGGCCGCAGCGGGAGCAGGTGACGGATGCTGGCATTGGAGGCGGAGAGGGGTCTGCCGGAATCTAGTCGCACGGTCGCGCGGTCTCACGGCCGCACAGTCAGAAAAACGAAACGGCACATCGAACCAAGCTGGTGTGCCGTGCGGCCATCAGACTGTGCGACCGTCAGGCCGCTGCTGCCAAATCATCCTCAGTCGCGCTCGGACCGTAATTGCGGGCGTATTCGATCTTCGCGAGACCGATGAGCTTGAGCGTGCGAATGTAGAACCAACCGATATCGAATTCGAACCAGCGGGCCTTGAACTTGGCACTCCGCGGATCAGCGTGGTGGTTGTTGTGCAGCTCCTCGCCGCCAAGCCAGATGGCGATTGGTGTGATGTTCCGGCTTGCGTCCTTTACGTCGAAGTTACGGTAGCCGAGCGCGTGGCCGATTCCGTTGATGACGCCAGCGGCCCATAGGGGGATCCAGATCATTTGGACGGCCCACACCGCTGGGCCGACAAAGAAGCCGAACAGATAGATGTCGATGACGAGCATGAACAGGATGCCCAGCCAGTTCCGCCGCGCGAGAAGGTGACGTTCGAGCCAGTCGTTGGGCGTGCCCTTTCCATACTTCTCGAGAATGCCGGGCTGGCGAACTGCCTTCCTGTAGTAAAAGGCGCCCTTGAGCATGATCTCGCGCAGCCCTTCCATGACCGGACTGTGTGGATCTCCCTCACGATCGGCAAACGCGTGATGCTTGCGGTGGCAGGCGACCCACTCTTTGGTGACGATTGCGGTGGTGAGCCATAGCCAGACGCGCATTGGCGTGGCGGCGATGGCATGCAACCGGACACCACGATGCGTTTGCGCGCGATGCAGGAAAAGCGTGACGCAGACGTTCGTGGCGTGGCCTGCGATGACGATGAACAGGACGGGCATCCACCACCGTTCCGCCCAGGCGCCAAACTCTGGCATTGCTGACTCCATTCTCTTGGTACGACACTCACGGTGATCGCGTGCTCGTTGACGAGGCCACCGTGCTCGGAGTGACGGACCAGGCATAGCGTGATCCGGCGATCAGGCAATCTAGCCTCACCCGGAGGATGACCCAAGCGGGCATTCTCCTGACGCCCTTGCCGCTGTGCGATATTGGGCGTAGCGTCACCGGAAATGTCACCCACGACCCCGCGCTCGCCAGCGGAGGGGGAGGAAATCTCGCCACCGCACACTGGAAAGCTGAGAGGCTCGGAGCAAGCGACCACGACCGGGACGCGCCGTCTCGCAACGCGAGTGGTTCGTCGTCCGCGTGATTTTTACAACACATTTCCGCGCAAGCTCACCGTGAGTGCGTTGGGCATAGGTACATACCTTGGCGATTGCACCGACGAAGACGACGAGCGCTATCGCCGCAGTATCCATGAGTCGATTACGTCCGGCATCAACGTCATCGACACTGCGAGCAACTATCGCTGCCAGCGATCCGAGCGCGTTGTGGGACGCGTGCTCGCGGAGTCAATCGCGGCCGGCGAAGTGCGGCGGGATGAGCTTCTCGTCTGCACCAAAGGTGGATACATCGCGCTCGATGGCGCGCAGCCAGAGACGCGCGAAGCCTACGACGCCTATCTGCGCACGACATTTTTCGAGCCGGGAATCATTGCGCCTGACGATCTCGTACGCGGTGGGCATTCTCTTGCGCCCCGATTCCTCGCGCACCAACTCGAGCAGAGTCGAACGAATCTGGGACTCGCAACAATCGATCTGTACTACCTGCACAATCCCGAGGAGCAATTGCTCGCGGTCGATCGCGCCACTTTCAATGATCGTATGCGTGCCGCTTTCGAACTCCTGGAAGCGCGTGCGGCGGCCGGCGAGATCGCAGGGTATGGCTGTGCGACGTGGAATGGATTGCGTGTGGCACCGGACCAACGGCAGCACGTGAATCTGGCGGATTTGATTGGCATCGCGCGCGAGGTTGGCGGGACGACACATCATTTCCGTGCCGTGATGTTTCCGTTTGGGCTTGCTATGCAGGAAGCCGCACGCACGCCAACACAGGAACTCGGCCGCAGGATAGTTCCGCTCCTCGAAGCGACAGAAGCCTTGGGGCTCGGCGTGGTGCTCAGCGCGCCGCTCATGCAGGGTCGGCTCACGACGGGGCTGCCCAAGGAAATTCACGAACTGTTTCCGAACTGCACCACTGACGCACAACGTGCGCTTAGGTTTGCATCATCGTTCTCCGGCGTAGGGACGGTGCTCGCGGGTATGCGCCGCGAGGAGCACGTGCGGGACAATCTCGACGCGTGGAAGGAGCCGCTCGCACGGGAATGAGTCAGAGGGCCATGCCAGACGCAGTTGTCGTTCACAAGTTCGGTGGAGCAGCGTTGGCGGATGCCGAGGCAATCCGGCGTGTGGGCTCGCTGTTATCCGATTCGAGTGAAGAGTCACGTCGCGTCATTGTCACGTCGGCACTGTTCGGCGTCACGGATGTGCTGGTACAGTCGATCGCTCGCGCCACGGCACAGGATGTCGATCGAGCGACGAGTATTCTCGACGACTTGCGCGCGCGTCACGCCGACGTTGCGAAAGAACTGCTTGGCGATGCCTCTGAGCTGCACGCGCTACTCACACGAATTGATCAGAGCGCGCGTGTCGTGCAGGATGTGTTGCGTGAAATTGGGGTGTCGCAGGGAGGTACGGCCCTCGCCGACGAGGTGCTCGCACACGGGGAACGCACAGCGGCAGATATCGTGTCGTCATATCTGAACCACATTGAATTGCGCTCGCAGTCGATTGATGCAACGCGCGTGATTGCCACTGACGGGCGGTACGGAAACGCGGCACCAGATTTCGAGCGGACGAGTGAGCGCGCGCAGCGTGTCATAAATCCGCTGCTGAACGATGGATTGCTTGTCGTGATTCCCGGATTCATTGGCGAATCTCCCGAGGGCCGCGTGACAACGTTAGGGCGAGGGGGTTCCGATCTCTCGGCGACGATTCTCGCTCGTGCGCTGGGCGCCATGGATGTGGTGTTGTGGAAGGATGTCGCCGGCTTCATGACGGCTGATCCTCGCGTGGTGCCCGATGCACGCGTGGTGAGTGTGCTCGACGCACGCGAGGCGTCGGAGTTGGCGTACTATGGCGCCAAGGTGCTGCATCCGCGCACGCTGTTGCCGCTTCCTGCAGGAGCAACACTCCGCCTTCGCCCTTTTGCAGATTCATCGGCCGCGGGAACTCGCGTGGTGGTTGGGCGGCCCGCGCGGGGCACGCCAGTGCGTGCCCTGAGTGGCATGGGTCGCCAAGCGATGGTGGCCGTGAACGGGCGAGGGATGCTTGGTGTGCCGGGTGTTGCCGCGCGCGTGTTTGGCGCGTTAGCGGTGCAAGGCATTTCGGTATCGCTCATTTCGCAGGCGTCGTCGGAGCAATCGATCTGCTTCACCGTGCCGTCAGAGCGCGCAGCGCAGGTGCTGGAGATGATGCGCGACGAGTTTGCAGCCGAGCAAGCGCGCGGCGAAATCGACGACGTCACGCTGCGCAATCATCTCGTCACCATCGCGGTGGTTGGCTCTGGTATGGCGAACACCCCCGGAATTGCAGCGCGCATTTTTGATGCGGTTGCGCACGCCGGTGTAAACGTCGTCGCAATTGCGCAGGGTGCATCAGAACGCAACGTGTCGTTCGTTGTGGAAGAGTCACACGCGCCGGCGGCCATGCGTGCTGTGCATGCCGCCTTCGATCTTGGCAAAGTGGGAGGCGGTCGCGGCGGACGAAAGTCGACGCATGCCGACGTCATCCTTCTTGGCGCGGGTCGCGTCGCGCGCGAGATGATGGCACAGCTCGCAGCGCTCCAGCGTGAACGTCGCATTCCTGCCAGGATTGTGGGCGTACTCGACCGATCAGGGTTCGTTTTTCATTCACGTGGCATGACGACGCGCCAAATCGAAGACCTGGCGCGACGAAAGATCCAGGGCGAGCCACTGAGTGCACTCGGTGGCGGGCACAGCGCAACGGCCAGCGACGGATTGGCGCACATCATGTCGCATGCGCTGTCGCATCCGGTTGTTGTCGATCTCGCGAGCGGTGAAACGGGCGACGCCCTCACGCGCGCGGTTGAACAGGGCGCGCATCTCGTGCTAGCGAACAAGGTGCCGCTGGCATCGAGTCGTGCAGCCGCGGAGAAGTTGCTTCAGACAGCACGTGCACGTGGCCGGCGGGTGCTGCACGAGGCGACCGTTGGCGCGGGACTGCCGATCATCGACACCATGCAACAACTCGCTGCGTCAGGCGATCGCATCGACAGCGTCGACTGCTCACCCTCTGGGACGATGGGGTTTCTCTTCAGCGAGATGGGACGCGGGCGTCCATTTTCTGAAGCGGTGCTCGATGCGATGAAGCGTGGTTACACGGAGCCTGACCCGCGCGATGACTTGAGTGGACTCGACGTCGCGCGAAAGGCGCTCATCCTTGCGCGCATGCTTGGCTATCCAGGCGAGATGGCCGAAGTACAGGTGGAGTCGCTGGTGCCAGCCTCGTTGCAAGATGTATCGCGCGATGAATTCCTGAACGCGCTGCCGACTGTGGACGCGGCGTGGGCGATCAGGATTAGTGAAGCGCGGAGCCGCGGCGAAGTTGTGCGCTATCGTGCGCGCGCAACGCGCGCGGGGGTACGCGTCGGGCTCGTGACGGTACCGACGTCGCATCCGCTCGCATCCCTCGACGGCACGGACAACCTCTTCGTGTTCACGACAGCGCGATATCGCGCGCGGCCGCTCGTGATTTCAGGGCCAGGCGCAGGCGCGGCAGTAACCGCCGCCGGTGTGCTCGGTGATGTCCTGCGACTTATCGGTATCTGACGTCATGGACACGACCCGTGTCTCAGCGTCGACACCAGGTGGTATCGGGAATATTGGTCCCGGTCTCGACGTACTCGGATGCGCGCTTGCCGGTGCGCGCGACGAAGTCATCGCCGAGTGGTCGGAGACTCCCGGTATTACACTGCTCGACCCCGGGCACAGTGATCTTCCGCGCACGCCGATGCGTCATACATCGGCGATTGCGGCGGCGGCGGTGCTGCACGAAGTATTGCATCGCAATGTCAAACCCGAAGCGCCGGGTGTCGCGCTCACTGTCCGCAAAGAGCTTCCTCTCTCTGGTGGACAGGGAGGCAGTGCGGCTTCCGCCGTAGCAGGAGCCGCAGCGACAAATGCCTTGCTCGGCTATCACCTAGACCGCGACACTTTGCTCGAGTGTTGTCTTGTTGCCGAGGCAAAAGTTGCTGGACGTCATCTCGACAATATTGCGCCGTCGTTGCTTGGCGGAATCATCCTGATTCGCTCGATCAATCCTATACAGATCATCCAGTTGCCTGTGCCGACGAAGCTGTTGATGGTGATGGCGCATCCGGCGCAGCGACTCTCGACAGCCACGGCGCGGCGGGCATTGCCGCGCGCCGTGGCGTTATCAACAGTGACTCATCAACTCGCGCAGGTGGCAACAATGGTTGCTGCGTGCTACACGAACGATGTGCCGCTGTTCGGCCATGCAATCGACGATCAGATCGCCGAGCCCGCGCGCGCGGCCATGTTGCCCGGTTTTGAAGCGGCCAAGCGTGCCGCGCTCGATGCGGGAGCGTTGGGTTCGTCTATCTCCGGTGCGGGGCCAACAGTGTTTGCTGTGGCAGATGATCCAGTTCGTGCGGAGGCGATTGCGGTAGCCATGCGCGAATCGTACGCGAGCAACGGCGTGAGCTGCACGACGGTTGTGACCACGATCGACCAAGAGGGAACGCGCGTGAGGAACCTGTAAATGGCCGGTGTGACGTCGGTGCGCTGCGCAAGTTGCGGCGCCAGCAGCGATGACCGCACGCGTGCGTCGACCTGCGAGAAGTGCGGTGGGCTCCTGCTCGTCGAGCACAACCCTTCGATGCCCGGCGAAGAGCTGCGGGCGCTCTTTGATGCGCGTGCCGCGCAGATCGGCGTGCACTCGACCGCAGCAGAACGTTCGGGCGTGTGGCGCTTCAAGGAACTCATCCTCGGCGCAGCCGACGACGAGATCGTCAGTCATCCCGAGGGCAACACGCCGTTGTTGAGTCGCGATGCGATTGCAGCGTACGCCGGGGTTGGTGGATTGCTGGTGAAACACGAAGGGCACAATCCAACCGCGTCATTCAAGGATCGTGGAATGACGGTCGCGGTGACGCAGGCGCGTCGCATCAAGGCGCGCGCGGTGGCGTGTGCGTCAACCGGCAACACGTCCGCATCGCTGAGTGCGTATGCGGCGCAAGCGGGCATTCCGTCGTTTGTGTTCGTTCCGGCTGGCCAAGTGTCGAGCGGCAAGCTCGCCCAAACACTGGCGTACGGTGCGCGCATGTTGCGAATCAAGGGCGACTTCGATGAGTGTCTTCGCATCGCGCGCGATGCGAGTGCGCAGCTCGGAGTTTACCTCGTCAACTCGATCAATCCGTTTCGCATTGAAGGGCAGAAGGCAATCATCTTCGAAATGCTCCAGCAGCTTGGTTGGGACGCCCCGGATTGGATCGCGCTACCTGCCGGCAATCTTGGGAACACGTCGGCGTTCGGTAAGGCGCTCGAAGAAGCGCATGCATCGAGACTGATTGCACGCGTCCCACGTCTGCTGGCTGTCCAGGCGGCTGGCGCATCACCATTCGCACAGGGCTTTGCGGAACACTTCGCGCGACGCATTCGGGTTGATGCCGAGACGCGCGCCACGGCGATACGCATTGGCGACCCGGCGTCGTGGGATCGCGCCGTTCAGGCCATCGAACGCACGAACGGACTCGTTGTTTCTGTGAGCGACGAGGAGATCTTTGCGGCCAAGCGGGTGATCGATCACAGCGGCGTAGGGTGCGAGCCGGCAAGTGCAGCAAGCGTGGCCGGTGTGCGGAAGCTGGTGGCTGAAGGAGCGATCGCGACGAACTCGCGCGTGGTCGCGGTTCTCACGGGACATCTACTCAAGGATCCCGGTCCACAGGACGACGAGGCCACGCAAGCGCTTACGCATGCGGAAGCGCTCGCGCTCGTAGAGAAGGTGACCGCGAAAATTATCTAGCGGTTACGGATTCCAGTCGGCGAGGAAGAGATTGGTCTCGCCGGCCTTGGCGTCATGTCGATTGGATGCCCACACGATGTGATGTCCGTCGGGACTGAACATCGGGAAGCCGTCGAATGTCTCGTCCGTAGTGATCTGCTCGAGGCCAGTGCCGTCGAGATTGATCAGGAAGAGATCAAAGTTTCCGCTGTGTGGCTGACGGTAGTTCGACGAGAAGATCAATCGCTTGCCGTCGGGCGTCCAAGACGGCCCGAAGTTGGCGCCGCCCAACTGGGTGATCTGTCGTTGACCGGAGCCGTCGGCATTCATGACCCACAGCTCCATGCGATTGGGCCGAACGAGGCGTTGCGTGAGCAAGTCGCGGTAGGTGACGAGCGCAGAATCGGTGGGATGCCAGGCGCGGTAGACGATCTTCGTACCGTCGGGCGACCACCATGGGCCGCCGTCGTAACCCGGCGTGGTGGTGAGGCGGTGAACATCGGAGCCATCGATGTTCATGGTGTAGATATCGAGATCGCCGTCCTTGAGCGACGTGAACACCACCTTCTTCCCATCCGGCGAAATCACGCCCTCGGCGGTGTAGACGCCGTAGTTGGTGAGGCGCTGGAGATCGGTACCGTCTGACTTTGCCGTGTAGATGTCGAACGGATCGAGCCCCCACACGTAGCCTTTGGACGGATCAGGCTTGGGCGGGCAATTCGTCTGCGCGGCGTGCGACGATCCGAACACGACGCGCTGATCGTTGGAGTAGAAGAAGCCGCACGTCGTCTTGCCCGTTCCGGTTGAGACGCGTTGGAGACCAGTGCCGTCGATATTCATGACGAATTCCTGATCGCACGTGCGGCCGTTGCGCGTGCTCTGGAACACGAGGCGACTGCCATCGGAGCTGAAATAGGCCTCGGCATTTTCTCCGCCGTTGGTCAGCTGCCGGATGTTCGTGAGGTGCGATTCACCAACAAGTGGTTCGACGACGGGTAGGCCGACGGAGCCACGAAATTGCGAGCACGCAAGCGCGCTCACGACGAGAAGGACAGGGAAAGTTGGGCGCATGAACGGTGGAGAGGTGCAGATACTTCGACTACGCTCGGAATGACACTCCGGGCGTTTCTCGGCTACACCCGGGATGACACCCGGACGCATCACCGAATATACGATGTGTGCCCTCGAATCAGGGTGTGTGCCTGGTGACGGGTTTTGCCTCTGCCGCAGCAAGTGTGAAGAGCTGTTGCTGCGTGCTACCCTTTTCCATGATTTCGAGTGACTTGCGGAGCGGTGCGTCGAAGGCGAGGTCACGACGCTTTGCCGTGGAATCACCGCCAACGTAGCGCGCGACGCGTTGCTCGAGCAGTCGATCGACATAACGCGATGCCCCGTCAAACTGCGCGCGATCGATGACGATGCCCTTTACGGTCAGGCGCTTGTAGAGCTCATCTCGCCACTGCGGCCGCACCTTGAAGTCGAGCGTCGCGGAGCGTGAGAGTTCGAGCGTGTAGTCGGCGAGCACGACGTAGACGTCCTGTGACTTGGGTGCAATGGCCTTGGCGAACGCCAACTCGACGGCTGTGGTGGTGTCGTCGTGCACGAGGATGTCCGGCGCGATGCCACCGCCTCCATACACCACGCGACCTGCGTCCGACTTGAACGCCGGACGCGCCTTGCGCTGCGCCTCCGTCTCGGTGGTATCAGGCGTCGCTTCAACGAAGCGACCATTGACGAACTTGCGCTCACGCTGAATGCTACGACCGCTTGGCGTATACCACTTGGCGGTCGTAATTTTGAGAGCATAGCCGCCATCGAGCGGATAAAGCGTCTGCACCAATCCCTTTCCGAAACTCGTTGCGCCCACGACAAGCGCGCGGTCGTGGTCCTGAAGCGCACCCGCTACGATTTCACTGGCGGACGCCGTGTATTCGTCCGTGAGAATGGTGACCGGAATGCTCGGAAACTGTGGCGTGCCGCGAGTTGTGTAACTCTGAGTGTCGTTGCGACGCGCGCGAACACTCACGATCTCCTGACCGCTGCGCAAGAAGAGGTTCGACATCTGGATGCTCTGCTCCAGGATGCCGCCCGGGTTCCCACGCATATCGAGAATGATGCCCTTGCTCCCGCTCTTCTGAAGCTGTGTGACCGCCGCCTGCACTTCGTCGCTCACCGACTCACTAAATCGCTGAACGGGGATGTATCCGATGCGATTGTCGAGCACGATGGAATACGGAACTGCCGGGATGTGAATGACCTGTCGCGTGAAGTCGATGGCGATGGGTTCAGTCACCCCGGGCCGTCCGAACTTCACCATAACCTTCGTTCCTTCCTTGCCGATCAGGTAGTCCGAAACCTGCTGCGTCTTCCATCCATGAGTGGAGAGCGAGTCCACGAAGAGAATCTTGTCGCCCTCGCGAATGCCGGCGGCTTCAGCGGGCGTGTGTGGAAACACCTTGCTGATTGTGATCGCGCCTTGCTGATCCTCGATCTGCATGCCGATGCCGGCATACTTGCCGCTCGTTGTCTGCGAGAACTTTGCAAGCTCCTTGGGGGAGAACAACTCACTGTACGGATCGTTGAGCTCCTTTACCAAGCCGATTGCAGCCTTTTCGTAGAGCGCGCCCGTGGAGACGGTATCCACATACCGCTGCGACACGAGGCTCAACACCTGTTCGAGCAGCTGTGCACCATCGGCAGCTGAACGTTCGCTAATGAAAAAGCCTCCGGCCACGAGGGGCAGGACGATCAAGCCAGCAATTGCGAGACGACGACAAGCCATGGGTGCCTTCGAGTTGTTTGGAAGCAATGCTCCTACTGGATACGCCGTGCCGGCCCCACCTGTTCCGTGGCGAGTGCGTTATCACTCACGAGGTATCGTCACCACTCTGGTCGAGCTCGCCCGACTTCCACAGCGCGCGCCAGCTGATTGCCTGGCCATGCCGGAAGCGCTTACGGCTAATACGCACTCCCTGCGCCGTGACGACGATGGTGAACGATTCGCCATCGATTTCTATCTCCCGCGTGATCGGGTGCGTGAGTTTCGTGGTCATGGAAAAATCCCGCTGGTGTTCAGGCGGGCCGAGAGCCCAATACGTAGTCTACGAACCATTGGCGCTGGTGTTGACGGATTGCTGCATTTCTCAGCACGCCCGAGGCGACGAGCATTTCGTGCGCCGGTTGCAACACGCGCTGGAGGTGCGACGGATAGCGCTGTGATAAGGGCAGCTGATCGGCGAGCTTGTCGAGCGCAACGCGCCACGTCAGCCGCTCCTCCTCACGTGCCACTTCAAGCAGGCGATACAGGCGTCGCGCAACCGGAGAGCCCAGTGACCAGTAGCAAGGTGCGGAGAGGCTCACGACGTGATTGGCAGCGATGTTCTCGCGAATCACCGATGCCAACACCACACGCGCCACACCGGGTTCGGCCACCGAAATTGAATTGAACAACGCGAGTTGTTCGCGATCGAGAATGCGCCGCCTCTCCACCGCGACTGCAGTGAGGATCGTGAACTGCAACTCGCCGCGCACGCCGCCTTTTGTCTCGTACATGCCCTGCGATTCCAGTCGCGTCTTCTCGAGACGACTGAGCGCATTGCGGAGCTGCTCGTAGGTGCGCCCGTCAACGCGACGGCCCATTGCACGCAGGAATGCGTGGAGCGTGAATGAGACCGCGCCATCCGACGGCTCACCACTCTCGTGATAGCGACGCAGGAGTTCGATGTAGACGTCCTGGTCGAACGTTCCCGGCAGCCGTTCTCCCGCGCCCGGTAGAACGCGCCAACGATTCGAATTTTCGTCTGAAAGCGTAATGACGTCATCCTCCGCTGAATCGCTCAGGCGGAACAACGGAAGCGCCTCGAGTGAACGATCGAGGCGGATCACACGCTGCAGTGGCTTCCGTCGCGTCACAGCCGCCATCAACTGCTCAGCGAATCCGAATGAGCTGCCCGTTCACGACGCGCGCCTCATCGGAGCACAGCCAGTGCACGACATTCGCGACTTCTTCGCGCGACACGTAGGCGACATCGTCACCCATGGCGGCGACGTTGGCCGCAGTACGGATAGATGTTGGCGCGACAGCGTTGACACGCACGCCGTTCTTGCTCTCCTCCTGCGCAAGAGACTGCATGAGCGTTACGACAGCTGCCTTCGCGGCTGCGTACGCGGACACGCCGGACGTCTTACCACCGGCAAGTACCGCCTCCGACGCAAAGAACACGAGTGACCCACGCCCAGCGCGGAGCAAGGGAATGAACGCGCGCGCCGTGAGATATGCCGTCGTCGCATTGATGGACAGCATGCGCGCCCACACCGCAGGGTCGCTCTCGGCAACCGGTCCGCTCATCGTAAATCCACCAGCGAGATGCACGAGTGCGTGAATGGTACCGCCGGTGACATCATGGATTTGTGCGGCGGTTGAGTCGACTGCTGCGGCATCGGAGAGGTCGACTCCGTAGGCCTCCGCTCGATGACCCGCATCGACCAGTGGCTTCGCACGCTCCTGCGCGTTCACCAGCTGGTGCTCGAGCAGGAAGAGCCGAGCGCCGGCATCGGCGAAAGTTTTCGCGACGATTTCACCTACTTGTCCTTCGCGCCCAACACCGGTGAGCACGACACTACGCCCGGCAAAACCCACCTGACACTCCAGCGATTCGGATCGAACAGTAACCAAGCTCGGCCTCGTGGCATGAAGTATGTGTGGTGGTTTGCTCAAATGCGAAAAATGTTGCGTGTCAAACGAGTCAGCGTCGTCCTGGGCTTACTCCTTCTCATGTCGCTTGCCCTCGTCGGCGTTTTGTCGCTCACGAGGGGGACACCCGTGCATTCCGTCGTGACAATCGGGAAGGGAGGAGCACCTCCTTCGGTAACCGACTCCATTTTTTCAAGAACAATAGAGCTCTACACCGGCCTGGAATTGAATCCCGGAAACAAAGTCGAGCTCGTTAATAACGGCGTTGTGTACACCCGCCTATGGCAAGACCTACGCGCCGCGAAGCATGCGATCACGGTCCAGATGTACTACTCGCAACCGGGTGCCGTTGCCGACACGTTCGCCAAGATCCTGAAGGAGCGAGCGCACGCTGGCGTACGGGTGTTGCTCGTTCTCGACGCGTTCGGCTCGCAGAATCTCAAGGAGACGTGGGCCGACAGCTTACGCGCCGCAGGTGTCGAGATCGGCCTACTACGACAACTTCACTGGTTCACGCTCCACAATGCCAGCGACCGATCGCACGTGCGTGTGGTGGTGGTCGATGGTGCGATTGCGTATACGGGCGGCTTTGGCCTGGCAGACTACTGGCTCGGTGACGGCCAGCATGTGGACCAGTGGCGCGACAGCAACGTGCGTTTTCAGGGGCCAGCGGTGATGGCTCTTCAAGCGGCGTTTGCAGCGGCATGGGCAGAGTGCACAGGCGAGTTGATCGCGGGTGGCGCATTCTTTCCACACGCCACGTTCTCAACGGCTGCAGGCACCACGCAGGCTGGCATCCTCTTTTCCTCGCCGACCACAGGAAGCACCCCCGCCGAGCGCTTCAATGCGTTGTCGATCGCCAGCGCGCGAAAGACGCTGTATGTCACCAACTCGTACTTTGTTCCTGACGACGACTTCCGTCAGCTGCTGATCGACGCGCGCACGCGAGGCGCGGATGTGCGAATTCTGACGGTGAGCAAGGAAACTGACGTCAAGACAACCTGGTGGGCAGGCCGCTCACGCTACGAGCAGTTGCTCAAGGCCGGCATACGTATCTACGAGTATCAACCCGCGATGATGCACGCAAAGTCATTCGTGGTAGACGGTGTGTGGGGCACAGTCGGCTCAATGAACTTCGACAACCGTTCGCTCGCGTTCAACAACGAGTCGAACCTTGTGTTCCTCGATCGGGCGCTAGGCGCTCAGATGGATTCGGTGTTCATGGACGATCTCACGCG
This sequence comes from Gemmatimonadales bacterium, assembly GCA_038323865.1. Taxonomy (GTDB): domain Bacteria; phylum Gemmatimonadota; class Gemmatimonadetes; order Gemmatimonadales; family Gemmatimonadaceae; genus AG11. Next base: position 52,223 of record JBBQHJ010000001.1, on the reverse strand, counting down.
CTCGCAAGAGATCATACTGAGCGAGTTTCAGGAGCGTCCGTGGTACAAGCGCGTGATTGAAACGGCGGCCTCGACGATGTCGCGGTTGCTCTAGTTACTTACAACTAACGAATGTCCGCGCGCCCCAGTGCTGCGCGGACTGCTTCGCGCATGGCAACGAGTGCATCGTCGCGCGCCGCCGGCGAGTCTTCGCGCACCTGAAGCTCGATCCCATCCGCGACGGGAAACCTGCGCCAGCTCACCGGGCGATCGTCGTCGGTATTGCGCACCGCGACGTCAGATCTGGCGCCGAGTGCCGGCGCGAGTGACGCTGCCACGCGGCGCTCGAGCGCATCGCCCGTGACTTCGCGCATCTCATTCTTGATGCTTTCCAGCGTAGCACCTTCACGCTGGCGAATCTTGATGGAGAGCAGCTGAAGCAGGTGCCGGTAGTTATACGTAGCAGCCGTGCCCGCGCCCTCGGGGCGATCGAGCAAACCGTTCGCGACGTAAAAGCGAACCGACCTTGCACTCGGCGCTGAGCGCGCGGAGGCGTTGGTGGGTCGAATTCCAGCTGCGTCAACGAGTGCGGTGACGTGCGCGGCAAGGCCGCGCGCATTCCATGGCGCGTGGCGCGAGTGTGCGCGCAGCAGCGCGACAGGGGAGAGAGACTGTTCCGGCATCGCGGCGGAAGATAACAGGTGCGATTGACCGGTGTGAGGCGCGATCACCCCGAGAGCACAGGTTCCTGGACTGATTGAACCGGGGACATCGCCGTAGGTACGCCGGCAAACCCTGCGAGCTCGGCGATGCGCTCCAGCGTGACGGGTTTCTCGATGAAGTGTGACGCACCAAGCCGGCGCGCCGCGGCGCGTGTTGCCTCGTCAGGAAATGCAGTGAGCGCAATGATCGTGGCTTCCGGCGCGAGCACTCCGGCGACAGCCATCACCTGAAGGCCGCCATGGCGCGTGCCGCCAAGACGGATGTCGGTGAGAATGAGCGAGTATGCTCGATTCGCGAGGTACTCCCGGGCCTGCTCCGCCGTGGCAGCCGAATCCACAACTACGCCACGGATATCGAAGAGCTCCGCGAGCACATCACGGATACAGGGTTCGTCTTCAACGATGAGGACGCTCGGCGCGATTTCACTAGTCATGCCTCCGGGAAAGGCGAGAATCAGGCCGCCTGAGAGATGTCTTATAAGGTGTTTACAATAAAGGACTTAGAGCAATAATGATGCGACTGACTTGACACATCGGTCCGGAAAGCGGGCATTTATCACCAACAGACTGTCCGGAAACCAGTCACTCGTCACCAAGCTTCCGCAGCTTCTCTTGGAGCGTAGAACGGGCGATCCCGAGAAGCTCGGCGGCACGGACTCGATTGCCATCTGTTGCCGCCAGCGCGCGACGGATTGCTGCTCGTTCAGAACTCGCAAGACTCAAGTCTTCTGGCGCCGAACTGCCGACCGCTGCACCTGTAAGAGCAAGGTGGAGCGACTCGATCGGTGCGCCGTCGGCGAGGAGGGCCGCACGCCACAGTGCATTCTTCAACTCTCGCACGTTGCCAGGCCACCCGTACGCGACAATTGCGGGCATTGCCGTAGCGCCAAGCGTCGCACCTTTCGGAAGCAGGGTGCTGGCAAGCAGCATCAGTTCGCTTGGTCGTTCGCGCAGGGGTGGAATCGCGAGCGTGAGCACCTGAAGCCGATAGAACAAATCGGGACGAAAACGGCCAGCACTTACCAGTTCTACGAGCGGGCGATTCGTTGCGGCGATCAAATGCGCGCCACTTCGAAGTTCTGTTGTTCCGCCGAGCCGTCGGTAGGCGCCGTCTTCGAGCACCTTGAGCAATTTCGGCTGTACTTCTGTGGCGAGCTCACCAACTTCGTCGAGAAACAGTGTTCCATTCGACGCAATCTCGAAGAGCCCACGCTTCGCACTCTTTGCATCGGTAAACGCGCCACGTTCGTGACCGAAGAGTTCACTCTCGAGAAAGGTCGCACTCAGGGATGCCCCGTTGACGTCGACAAACGGTTGAGCAGATCGCGACGATCGATCGTGGATACGGCGAGCGAGAAACCCCTTACCAGTTCCGGTTTCGCCAACGATCAAAACGGGAACATCATCGTTCTGTGCGGCGAGTTCAACGAGGCGTTCGAGAGAGGCGGGCGGTGCGGCAGCGGAGCGAACGCGCTCATCCTGCACTGTGCGATGTCGCGCGACCTCTCGGCGCAACCGAACGAGTTCGGCGACGCGTGACACAGATGCCTCGAGCGTCTCGAGATCAACCGGCTTCTCGAGAAAGTCGAGCGCGCCCTTTTGCATCGCACGTACGGCGGTTGGCACGTCGGCGTGACCAGTCAGCATAATGACGCCGAGCTCCGGGTCGTCGGCCTGTAGCGCTTCGAGCAGCGTCAGCCCAGTGGCATCCGGAAGCCGAAGATCAACGAGCGCCACATCCGGAGCGTTCGCCGCGGCCGAGGCGCGACCTTCCGTAGCAGTGGCCGCACTGCGTGCCGCGTAGCCGAGTGTGGCGAAGAAGTCCGCGAGTGTCTCGCGTATGGTGCGGTCGTCGTCAATGACGAGCACCGAGATCACGAGGGGATGGGCGGCAGGATGATGGTCACTGCGGTGCCCGACTCCGGCGCGCTTTCGAGCGAAATAGTTCCGCCGTGTTCTTCAATGATTCGTTGGCAGAGCGCGAGCCCAATGCCGGTGCCGCCGGGCTTTGTGGAGAAAAAGATCTCGAAGACGCGCGGCAGAACATCGGCAGGAACGGCAGCGCCGCCGTTATGGAGGCGACACCGCCACGCACCATTGGGCAGCACAGACGATTGCAATGTGAGGTCTGTGCTTTCCGGTGCAGCGTCCGTTGCGTTGACGAGCACATTGATGAGCACCTGTGCGAGCTGGTGCGGGTCGATGCGACAATACGCGGGCGGAGTGGCGCGCGTACGGTGGAGCAGCAGCGTGCGACTCTCGAGGCGACCGCGATGATTCTCGAGCACCTCGTCCCAGACGGAATCCGGGTCGCCGGGTTGCAGGCGAATCGGATTTGGACGGCCGTATTCGAGTAGCGACGTGACCATGCTGTTCAGTCTCTCTACTTCACGAAGAATACGGCCGACGTTTTTATCGACGACCGGATCATCCTTGACACGGAACCGAAGTAACTGTGCGGCAGACGAGATACCGAACAGTGGATTCCGTAGCTCGTGCGCAACGCCTGCGGATACTTCACCGATCGCCTCAAGACGCCGCTTGTGTTCGAGCTGGCGTACGAGAAAAGCGCGTTCAATCGCAGCGGCTGTTTCCGCAGCAACCGTTGCAAGCACGCGTTTCGCCTCTTCGAGACGATGTGGTGCAGGCGGTGTTATGGCCGAGAGGGTTACGGCGCCGACCACGTGGTTATCGCGGAGCATTGGTGCGGTGATCTCGATACCTTCACCGACCGAGTGCGTGACGACCTCGCCGGCGTTGCCGGCGTCCAGCCATGACGGCGCGAGACGCGCGCTGATGGACGGAATTTCATCGGCGGTAAAGCCCGAGTGATGCGCGAGAACGAGTGCGCCGCTCTTTTCGTCAGCAAGCGCAATCGCGACCGTATCGCACGTCATGGTGCGAAGCAGCTGTTGCGACACTTCCTGGAGGACGCGCTCGACGCTGATGGTGCGCGCGAGTGCCATGCCCGTGTTGATCAACACCTCGCGTGACCGATGGCTTGGCGTGATGTCGACAGTGGAGAACGCGTACCCTGTGATTGCATGCGTGTCGCCGATTGCACTGATCTGCATCAGGAAGATTCGTTCTTCCGTGGGCGACGAGCACGGGAACTCCCAGCTCAGCGAGGATGCCCGTCCTTCGTTGAGCGTGGACATGGCCTGACGGATTTGTCCCTGAACGGCGGGATCAACGATGGCGTCCCAAAGCGACGCGCCAATCATCGCGTGCTCGTCGGCCAACGCGGGCGCGCCGTTCTGTTGGGCAAAGCGCGTCCACGAGCGATTCAGGTAGGTGATACAGCCGTCGAGATCGACGGCGTAGATGGTGATGGGCAGTGCATCGAGAATGCGACGCTCAAGGGCAGGCATGCGCGGATATTACCGGCGGGAGGTGTGAAACGCAGGAGGGGGTGAGGGCAAACATGCCCTCACCCCCTCCTGCGTTCCCATCGAGAGCTAACGACGTCCTTTCTTGGCCCCGCCCTTCTTGGCGCTGCCTTTCTTTGCCGTGCCTTTCTTGGCGCCACCCTTCTTGGCGACCGCCTTCTTTGACGTACTCGTGTTTGCGGCCTTCTTCGGTGCAGCCTTCTTCGGTGCAGCCTTCTTTGGAGCTGCTTTTTTCTTTGGCGTGGGCTTGGCGGCCTTTTTCGGAGCCACCTTCTTCGCGGCCTTGGCGGGCGCCGCTTGCTTCGACGCCTTTGCCGGAGCGGCGTTCTTCGGAGCTGACTTGGCCGGAGTGGCCTTGGAAGGTGTTGTCTTGGCTGGCGGAGCTGCTTTGGCGGGAGCCGACTTGGCTGGACCCTTGGCCGGTGCTGCCTTGGCCGGTGCTGCCTTCTCCTTGAACACCGAGCCGCGGTTCACGGAGCTTTTTCCCGCTGGCGGCTCCTTCGTGGCAGAATGCTTGGATGCGACGGGCGCGTCCTCGTCTTCCTCGTCGGACTCAACCTCGACCTTCGGCTTCGGCTTGGCTGGCGCTGCAGGGCGGCCGGCTGACCGTGGAGCGCGCGCGACTACGAGCGGACTCTCTTCTTCCTCTTCGTCGCCTTCCACCACGGGGGTGGCGAGCCCGCCCTCCTCTTCGTCATCGTCGCCGTCGTCAGCGCTGTCCCAGAGGTCATCGCTGTCGTCCTTGTGGGTGGCCCAGCCACCATTTTCCTCTTCATCGTCGTCGTCATACGATGAACTCCCGCCGCCACCGTATCCGAGATCATCGACGTCATCGTCGCGATCGGAGAATCGGAGCTCTTCGTTCAACTCGTCACCGCGCGGCATCACCGCCTCCTCTTGAGATAGGACAGTCGCACTCGTGTGTGTCGCAACCGATGTCGCGGCCGCGGGTGCACGACGTGTGCCTCCGGGCGCTGTACATCATCTGCATAGCACCCTAGTAAAGCAGCGAACAGGATACGTCAAGCGAGCCGCAACGGAAGTGGTGTGGAACAGAAGATTTCGAATCCGGAAAAACGTCGCGTTTCAGTCCCCCGTCACCGGCTCCGGAAGTACGCCGTGTGCGTCCTGATCGGACGCCGATGTGAGCTTCGAGGCCACCCAGGCGCCCAGATCGTCGAGGAAGGTGTACATCACCGGAACGACAAACAGGGTGAGGAGAGTAGAGGTGATCAACCCCCCGATCACGGCTCGCGCCATCGGCGCTCGAGCTTCGGCGCCGGCACCGAGGGCCAACGCGAGCGGGATCATGCCGAAGATCATCGCCACCGTGGTCATGATGATTGGGCGAAGGCGGATCCGGCCCGCGCTGAGCAGCGCCGGCGCACGTTCCTGACCCTCGGCGCGCAGCTGGTTCGTGAAATCCACCAGCAGAATGCCGTTTTTTGTGACGAGTCCCATGAGCATGATCACTCCAATCATGGTCATCACGTTGATGTTGCCACGAGTCATCAAGAGTGCGAGCGCAACTCCGATGAAGCTCAGCGGAAGCGCCAGCATGATCGCGAGCGGCTGGAGGAACGAACCGAAAAGCGAGGCGAGGATCAAATAGATGAAAATGACCGCAAGCCCGAGCGCGCTCAGCACGTAGCCTTTCGTCTCTTCGAGATTCTGGACGTCACCGGTGAATACCGAGTGATAGCCCGGCGGCAAGCCGATGTTGTCGATCGCCTTCTGAACGGCCTTGGCGACATCACCCATGGCGAACCCCGGCAACACACCGGCCCGGATCTGGACCTGCTGTTCCAGCATGCGACGCTCGATCTGTTGCGGCCCCACACCGGCAGTGACTTCTGCAACCTGCGCGAGCGGAATCATTGTGGGCAGGCCTGTACGCTGGTCGAGCAGGCTGCTTGCCACCGGTAGCTGTGAGACATCCTCCGCCGAGCTTCGTAGAGAGTCGGGGAACGTGACGAACACGTCATGCGAAAAGCCCTGTGGATCTTCCCACGTAGATGCACGCCGTCCTGAAAAAAGCGGCTGGAGCGTGGACGCAACGGCGCCAACACCAAGTCCGGCGCGCCACGCCTGCTGCCGGTCGACGTGGACATCGAGTTGAGGAATGTCGCCGTCCTCGCTGGAGTTCGGCTCGGCCACACCCGGAACCGACTTGATGGCCTGAAGGGCACGTTCGGCCGCGATTTTGAGACGCGACGCTTCCGGTCCCTGCACATTCACCACAATCGGCTGCTGCCCGCGGCTGAAGATGGACGATTGGCCGGTGATAGACGGCTTGACGCCAGGAATCTCCTTCAAGCGGCCGCGAAGGCTGGTCTGGATTTCGGCCAGCGAGCGCTTGTGGCCATGCTTGAGCGCAACAAACACCTGCCCCTGATTCGGTGTGCCGCGGAAACCGCCGCCGACCGTGAGATAGGTAAAATCCGTCTCGGGCTGCTTGCCGAGGAACGTCGAAATGTCGCGTCCGCGCTCGAGCGTGTATTCGAGTCGCGAGCCCGGGGGGGTGCGGAACTGGATGTTGAACTCATCACCGTTGACATCCGGCATCCAAGTGAAGCCGAGCGTTGGGAGAATGATGAAGCTGGCGACAATGGTTGTCGCTGCAACGCCCAGCACCACGATGCGATGGCTGAGTGCCCAGCTGAGCCAGTGCGGATACCGATCAGCAACGCGCTCGAACCAATCATTGAACGCAAACGCAAAGCGGCGGATGAAATTCGCCTTCCTCCGCTGAGCGAGTTGATGCACGCCACCATCGTTCGCGCTGTGCTCGACTTCGGGATCGGCCCACACACTCGACAGCATGGGATCGAGCGTAAAGCTCACGAACAGTGACACGAGAACGGCGAATGCGACGGTGACGCCGAACTGGAAGAAAATGCGACCGATGATGCCGCCCATGAACGCAACGGGAACGAACACCGCGATCACGGCAAAGCTCGTCGACATGACGGCAAGTCCGATCTCGCTCGTGCCCTCGCGCGCGGCAGCATCGTGGCTCTTTCCCATCTCCAGATGCCGGACGATGTTCTCGCGCACTACGATGGCGTCATCGATGAGCAACCCGATCGCGAGTGACAGCGCGAGCAGGGTCATGGTGTTCACCGTGAAGCTGAACACCCACATGATGAAGAAGGCACTGATGATCGACACCGGCAGCGTGAGGCCGGTGATCACCGTGGAGCGCCACGAATTCAGGAACAGGTAGATGATCATGATCGTGAGTAGCGCACCGAGGATGATGGTGAGCTGCACGTCAGCGAGCGATTCACGAATGCGGCGTGAGTCGTCGCGGATGATCCGCATCTCGATATCGCGGGGGAGCTGCTTCTGGAGCTCGCCGAGCACGGCCTTGACGTTGTCGGCAACCTGCACGGTGTTGGACCCGGAAATTTTGAGAATTTCCAGCGACACCGACGACGCACGCCCTGTTGAATCCAAGATCTCGGCGGCGGTGCGCCGGTTTTCCGCACCGTCGACAACCGTGGCAACGTCGCCAATGCGAATCGGCGCGCCATTGCGAACGGTAATCGGAATCTCCGCGAACGCTTTCGGGTCGAGGATCCGCCCCGTGACACGCACGAGCCGTTCGGTTGCTCCTCGCTCGATGCGCCCCGCGGGGACTTCCTGGTTCTCGCGCTGAAGCGCGTCCGTGATCTGTGCCGGCGAGATACCATACGAACGAAGCGCATCGGGCGACGCCTCAATGCGAATCTGGCGCAAGTTGGCGCCGATGATGTTCACACCCCCGACACCTTCGATGGATTCGATGCGCGTCTGCACGACTTCACTCGCGAGATCGCTCAGGTCGCGAATCGAGCGTTCCTTCGATCGCAATGCGACGGCCATGATGGGCGAGTCGTTCGGATCGAAGTGTTGAATAATCGGGTCCTGAATGTCCGGCGGCAGCGTGCGACGAATGCGCGCGACCTTGGCTTGGACGTCCTGCTGGGCCGTACCGACGTCCACACCGAGATTAAAAGTGAGGCGAACGATCGACACACCTTCGATGGAGGTCGATCCGATCTCCTTGATGCCCTGCACGGTATTCAGTGCTTCTTCGATGGGCTTCGAGATATCGCGCATCATCACTTCGGGCGACGCACCAGGATAGGTGGTCTGCGCAATGACGATGGGGTAGGTGATGTCCGGATACTCATCGATGGCGAGGCGGTTGTAACTCACCACCCCCAGAACGACGAGCGCCACCATCATCATGGTGGCGAATACTGGTCGTTTGATCGAGATGTCTGACAGGAACATGTGGCTCCTTACTTTTTGGCGCGCCGACTGCCGTTCTGTTCTTCACCGGCGATAATGACCTGCATGCCGCGGCCAATTGTGCCAACGTTGCCGATGATCACGCGATCGCCGTTCTGAAGGCCGTCCACGACCTGTGCGACGCCCTGTCGCTCATCAATTGCACCTAGCTGAACTGGCGCGATGTTGACGGTCTTGCCATCGATGCGGTAGACGAACGGCCTGCCGTTTTCCACTGATTGCTTGAGTGCCGTGGTCGGTACCGCGAGCACGCTGTTGAGCGTCTCCCTCACGATACGCCCCGTGGCGAACGTGCCGCCGCGAATCACGCCACCGGGATTTGGAATTTCCACGTACACCGTGATCGAACGCGACGCGGGATCGATTGTTGGACTGACGCGAGCGACACGACCGTCGAATGCCTTTGCATCGGCGACGAGATGAACGGTCTGCCCCACTCGCACGGCGCCGGCGTTGCGCGCCGGCACTTGAGCCGCGAGCTCAAGTGTTCCATTGCGGACGATGGTGAAGAGTGCAGCTCCCTTGGCGACGTGCTCACCGCTCTCGACCATCTTCTTGTCGATCACGCCGCTCGATGGCGCAAGCACGCGTGTATCGCGCGACTGATTGGCGCTTGCACTCACGCGCGCCTCTGCGGCTGCGAGCCGCGCCTTCGCAGCGGCAACCGCCTGTTCGGCATTCTTGAAATCGCGCTGTGCAATCGCACCCGCCTTATACAGCGACGCATCCTGCTCAAGCGTCCACTCGGCATTGGAAAGATCCGCGCGTGCGGCAATACGATCCGCCTCCGCACTCTTTTGCGAGCTTTCCTGCTCAGTGGATTCGAAGCGGGCGAGCACTTGGCCCGCTGAGACCTGCTGACCTTCGCGCACCCCGACTGTCATCAATTCGCCTTCGATTCGCGCGCGAACACCGATGGTTTCGATGGGCCGGAGGTCGCCTGTGAGGGCGGTACCGGCTTCGATGGTGGTTGGCGCGATGGTAGCGATGTCACTTGCCGAGAGTGTCATCGACGGCGACTGCCGTCCACCGGGTGTGCCAGCAGCAGGCTGCGCCGAACTGCCGGCCGTTGCGCTGTCCTTGCTTGAAGGCGCGGAGCCTTTTGCATCTATGCAGGCGGATGCCAGCAGGACGGTACCCAGCACGGCAAGGACGTGAGTGGTGCGATGGAAACGATCAAAACGCATTGACTATCTCGGGGCCGCAGCGCGTGCTGCCGCGGATGAAATCGGAATCGGACGGCCCAGCGCGCGGGACAAATCTGCCGCGGCCAGGAACAGGTCGTAGGTTGCGCGTGCTTCGGTGCTTTGCGCCGTGAGCAGTGCGAACTGCGCATCGGACACTTCGAGCTGCGTGCTGAGTCCGCGCGAGAAACGGAGCTCGGCGAGTTGAAATGCTTCCTGTGCTTCCTGCGAATTCTGCCGGCGTGCCGCAAATACGGCATTGGAGCGACGAAGTTCCGCGCGAGCCTTTGCGACATCCACGGAGACAGCCTCCTTTGCCTGACGAAGCTGAAGTTCGGCAAGACGCGCCTGAGCTTGGGCGAGATCGACGTTGGACCTCACGCGCATGCCATCGAAGACCGGCACGCTGATGTTCAAGCCTGCTTGGCGATCGGAGAACCAGCCTCCGTTCTGACAGGTGCGGCCGGCAACGGTACCAACAGGGCAGGCTTCGGACGTCAACGCACCATTGGCGCTGGGCAGCCCGCCCGTGGGAAATGCCTGATAACCGGACTGAAAAAACACCGACAACGTCGGATAGAAATCAGCGCGCGCCACAGAGACGCCAAGCTTCTTGGCGGCGACATTCAGTTCCGCTGAGCGAATGGCCGCGCGCTCCGTCACCGACATGGTGTCCGACAGCGTGGCAAAGACATTCGCGGCCGCAGCCGAATCGATCTGTGTGACAAGTGCCAGCGGTTGTTCGATCGGAATGTTGAGAATGCGCTTGAGATCGAGGAGCGCGAGCTCCCGATCGGACTGCGCCTGAATAACAAGGGGCTCGAGGTTTGACCGTTCGACACGTGCACGGAGGACATCGTAGCGTGCGGCACGTCCAGCTCTCTCAAACTGCTCGACCTGTGCTAGACGGCCGGAAGCGAGCTCAAGGTTGTGGTGCTGCAACTCGGCGATGCGCGAGGTGAACAACGCCTGGAGGTACGAGCGCTGGACCTGCACAGTCATCTGCGCGCGCAGCTCGGTCTCGTCATAACGCGATGCTTCGTGCACGTCACCGGCGGCGCGCATCGCGTTGACGAGACGCCCGCCCTGAAACACCGTCTGCGTGAGATTCAGGTTGGCGATGTATGTGTTCGGCTGATTGAACACGGAGCCAACGGCCTGACCTCGCGCGCTCTCATAGACATGCGTGTACGAGCTCGTGAATCTGAGCTGCGGAAGGACGTTGGCGCGCGCGGCGCCGTACGCGGCGTCAGCGACGTCTACCTGTGCCGCAGCAATGCCGACCTCGTCGCTCTGCTTGAGGGCAATGGACAGGGCGTCGCTGAGGGCGAGGCGCAGCGTGTCGGATGACCGTGGGGTGCCGACCTGCGCGTTGGCGGGCCACGCAAGGGCCGCCAACGCGCAAAACGACACCGCGAGGCGGCTAAAGCGGGCTGGAAAACGCATCTAGGGATAATACGCCCATGCGGACCGGGGCGTTGTTCCCGTTTTATGCGAAGAGGTCGTCGATGAATGTCAGCGTTTTCCGGCGGAAAACGACCTTCCTTAGCGCCTCGAATACATCGGGATCGATCAGGCGACCGACGTACTCCTCCATGAGCGTGATCGTTTCACGCGGCTCCATGGCGCCGCGGAACGACCGGCGAGATGTCAGGGCGTCGAACGCATCGCAGGCGGCGAGGATGCGTCCACCGATGGTGATCTCGGGTCCTCGGATGCCGCGCGGATAACCACTGCCGTCGTAGTGCTCATGGTGATCGCGCACATAGGCGAGCACCATGGGCAGGTGCTTGAGCGGAGCGAGGATCTGCATACCGATTTCGACATGTTGCCGAACGTGGGCAAACTCCTCGGCGGAGAGCTTCCCTGGCTTGTTCAACACATCTTCGCGGACGCCGATCTTGCCGATGTCATGGAGACGGCCGGCGAGGCGAACGTTGTCGATGATGTCCGGCTCGAGGCCCATTGCGTCAGCCACAGATGCCGCCAGCTCGGCGACACGCGCCGCGTGTCCCAGCAAGTAGACATCCTTGGCTTCCATCGCATTGATCAGCGCGTCGGCGACTCCAAGCGTGAGCTCGTGCAGGACTCGGCGCTCGCTCTCGAGCTCCTGAGTGCGCTGCACAACCTCTTCGCGGATGAGTCGCTCAACATTGCGACGATCCATCTCCAATTGGCGGCGCAGTGCGGCGCGCTGGATGGCATGATCGATCAGCGTGAGATCAGCGGGCTTGGTCAGGTAGTCGATGGCGCCGAGTGTGAGGGCGGCCATGGCGGTCTGTGCGTCGTCGACGGCGGAGAGCATCAAGACGCCGAGGTCGGGATCGATCTGCAGGGCTTCTTCGAGCACCTCGAGGCCGGATGGTCTCGGCATCCGGATGTCGCAGAGCATGAGGTCGAAGTGCTGCACGGCGAGCCGCGCGAGAGCCGCGGCTCCGGTGGCTTCAGTGACGACGTCGTGTCCGCGCGACTTGAGGAATGCCGCGATGGACGCGCGGATGGTGTCTTCGTCGTCGACAACGAGGATACGCCGGCGCGTGACACCGAGCGCGCGCGAACGCGATGGTGTGTGCTTGACCGCGTCGTGATACCGCGGAGTGATGACGGCCGGGGTGAACATGGACCTGAGTATCGTCCCGGCGTACGCATTCGTGAGCGCTGGGCAGTCGGCCAGTCGGCCGGTCTCAGTCCTCCACGAACTCCACAACGACGGGATGGTCGATCAAACCTTCCTTCACACCACGATCAAGGAAGCGGCGAATGGCCTCTCGGCCACGGGGGCCGTAGTCGAGCGTCCAGTCGTTTACGTACATGCCGACGAATTCGTCGGCCTGCGAGCGATCGAGATCGCGGGCGTACTGCATGGAGTGGTCGAGCGCAGCGCTGCGATGCTGCAATCCATACGCAATGCTGGCGCGAAGATGGCGCGAAATCTTCTTGATGAGATCCACGCCAAGGTCTTTTCGGACGACGTTGCCGCCCAACGGAAGCGGCAGGCCGGTCTCCTGAAACCACCATTCGCCCATGTCGGCGACGAGGTGGAGGCCGTGCTCCTTGTAGGTCAGCTGACCTTCGTGGATGAGAAGGCCCATGTCGACGTCGCCGCGCTCGACGGCTTCCATGATCTGGTCGAAAGGCGTGTTCACAGCCTCGACATCCGGCTCATACATGCGGAGCTGGAGATAGGCGCTGGTAAGCGGGCCTGGGGTGGCGATGCGCTTGCCTTTCACATCCGCGCGGGTGCCGGGCGTCTTTGAGACGAGACGCGGTCCATAGCGATCGCCCATCGACGCACCGTGTGGCAGGAGCGAGTACTGATCGGAGATGTAGGCGTAGGCGTGGATCGATACTGCCGTGACTTCGAGCTCTCCGCGAAGCGCGCGCTGATTCAGCGTCTCGATGTCCTGTAACTCATGGACGTACGTAAGACCTTCCGTATCGATCATCCCTGACGCAAGCGCGTAGAACATGAACGCGTCGTCGGAGTCGGGGCTGTGGGCAACGTGAATCGTCGTCATTCTCTTATTTGGTAGAAGCGCGCGCTGCGGCGAGCGCTGCGTCGATGTCGTTCTTATGGAGGAGATATTCGCCGAGTCCCGAGGTGCGTTCCTTGGGTTCTGCGGCGAGGAATTTCTGGTCGAACTCGCGCGCCCGCGTTGGCTGCCCTTTGAGGCGCGCAGCACCTGCGGCCAGTATCAGTCCGAGCAGGTGTGTCGGTTTGCTGGCGAGAATCGTGTCCGCTTGCGCGCGTGCGAGCGTCGTATCGCCACCCGCAATGCCAATGCGACCAAGATCGTAACGCTGATCGAGATTGAGCGGTGCCAGCATCTCGTACGCGGCGATGGCCATGGGCATGAACGTCTTCACGTTCTCGATGTTGCCCTGTTCGCTCTCGGCCATGATACGATCGAAGAGACGTTCGGCGCGTTGTACCGGTGTCATCTGACTGATGTCCGGAGCGCGCGGCATGACGCCAGCGGGCGGAGCTGCGGAGTCGGAGCTGGCTGTTTGCGCGGGCGTATTGCGGCCGCCAAAGCGTTGGCCGACGACGAGTGCAATGAGTGCGACGAGGGCAATAGCAGCCACGGCCCACGGAAGTCCGGAGGCAAAGCCGCGGTTCGCGGCTGGTGTGGATCCGGCGGGGGTTCCGCAGCGGTGGCAGAAGCGAGCGCCGGGGGTGAGGGCCGTTCCGCACCCGGCGCACGTGGCGCCGGCGAGGGCGGTGCCGCACGAGGAACAGAACCGTCCAACGGCAGCGGCGCCGCAGTTCGGACAGGTGGATGTCTGGGGAGGAGTCATGCGGCAGGAAAGGTAATCGAGCGGCGTGAAGGTGCAGATTCCTCGACCTCGCTCGGGAGGACACAACGGCGACATGCAGATTCATCGCGCTGCTCGGAATGACACAGTGGAAGTGCTAGTATTCCCGCGTGACCGACTCTCATGCATTGCCCGACCTCAAGGGCGCCACGGCGAAAGACATTCTCGGGCTGACGAAGAAGCTCAACGTCCGCTTTCTGCGACTTCAGTTCACGGACATCCTCGGCGTGAACAAGAACGTGGAGCTGCCGTCGTCGCAGTTCGAGAAGGCGCTGGCCGGCGACATCATGTTCGACGGATCGAGCATCGAGGGATTCGTACGTATCGAGGAGAGCGACATGCTCCTCGCACCCGACCTTACGACATTTCGCGTGTTTCCGTGGGGTGATCCGGAGCAGCGTGTTGGGCGGCTGATCTGTGACATTAATTTGCCATCGGGAGAGCCTTTCCCCGGAGACCCACGCGGCGCGCTCAAGCGCGTGATCGCGGATGCTGCGAGCATGGGCTACACCATGAACGCGGGAATGGAAGCCGAGTTCTTTCTCTTCAAGCGTGGCCCGGATGGCGAGACGACGACGCAGACGCACGACGTCGGCGCCTACTTCGATCTCGCGCCGGTAGATCTCGGCGAAGAGGCACGTCGCGCGATCGTCGGGGATCTCGAGCAAATGGGCTTCGAGGTGGAAGCCGCGCATCATGAAGTGGCGCACGGCCAGCACGAAATCGATTTCCGGTATGCTGATGCGCTGACGACGGCGGACAACATCGCGACATTCAGGTTTGTGGTGAAAGTTGTTGCGCAGCGATTTGGAATGACGGCGTCGTTCATGCCGAAGCCGATCTTCGGGCAGAACGGCAGCGGCATGCACACGCACCAGTCGTTGTTCAAGGGCAAGGACAACGCGTTCTGGGACAAGAAGGCGCAGTGGGAATTGAGCGAGACCGCGCTGCACTACATCGGCGGTCTGTTGCGACACGCGCGCGGGTCGTGCGCGATCACGAATCCTCTCGTGAATTCCTACAAGCGACTGGTGCCTGGCTTTGAAGCCCCGGTGAACGTCGCGTGGAGCATGCGTAACCGCTCGCCGATGATTCGCATTCCCGAGCGACGCGGCTTAGGCACCCGCGTAGAACATCGTGTGCCGGATCCCGCGGCAAATCCGTATCTCGCGCTAGCGGTAATGCTCGCCGCGGGACTCGATGGCGTGCGAACCCAGGCTGATTATCGCGAGCCGGTGAACGAGAACATCTGGGAGATGAGCTATCGCGAGAAGCGACGGCTTCGCATCGATGACTTGCCGCACGATCTCAACGAAGCGTGCGATGAACTCGAGAAGAGCGATGTGATCACGGCTGCGCTAGGCGAACACATCACGCAGCACTTTCTCACGGCGAAGCGACAGGAATGGCGCGAGTACATCACGCAGGTGTCGCAGTGGGAGCTGGATAACTACCTGGCGAAATACTAGGTGCGAGGTGCGAGGAACAGCGTAAGAGCGCTACTTCGTGCCTCGTGACGAGATCAGCAGCATTTCGCTTATCGACCAGGTGCTATCGCTCGTCGCGGTGAGCGACACGCCAAGTGTGTGACCGCACGTTGGGCCGCACCGCCAGTCGACAACGGCGATTGCGCTGTGACCAGATGGGCTGAAGCCCACCGGTGAAATGCGCAGCGCACCTGCGGCGTCTGCGTGCGTGCTGCGAAAGCGAATCCACTCCGAGACATCGGCGTCGAGTGGCGGGACATCGCCGGGGTCGGTCTCGAGCAGCATACCGCCGCTGAGCGCGAGCCCACGCAGCGAAAGCGGGTTGGCAGAGCGTGCAAGGAGATCATCGCGCGCGGCCCTCGCGGATGACGTGTCGCCGCGCGCCCACCACAGAAGATCGAGACCCCAGCGCGATGCAAGCGGCTGGCAGTCGCTACCCGTGCACGTCGTATCAAGCGGTGCGCTCGCAACCGCGACCACTCGGCCCGTGGTGTTTACGTAGATGGATTCGGCAATCGCACGATAGACGGCGAGTGTGCGGTGCACGGCGACCGAAGGCGCCGTTTCAGGCGGACGGTGGGTGCAACCGGCGATCAGTGCGACAAGCAGGATTCGGCGTCTATGCATCGGAAAGAACGGGTGGTGCAGATTCCTCGACTTCGCTCGGAATGACACGGTCAATGTTGCTGAGGTAGCGCTACCAGCGCGAGCGGAACGGGGCGGAGTCCCTCCCAGCTGATGCCACCGTCGAGCAGCATGGCGTTGCGGCAGCCAAGTGAACCGAGCACTGCCGTCATTTCTGGCACGGTGAGACCAAAGGGCACGAAGCCGAGCGATGGGCCGGCCACGTCGAAGCGTGTGATGGCAACAAGAAGCTGGTTCTCTCGGGTGAGGCAGATGCCAGCTCGTGTCGCGGTTTCGAAGATTGCGCCCACGGGTGTTTAGCGCCAGTCATATAGGCCGTATGCGGTCCGATCCCTCAGCGGACGGGCATCGGGACGCGTAAACACTCAAGTCGCGCGCGGGATCCGCGCGCGTTCCCTTTTTGGTACCATCCCTTGGCCTTGTCGTACGTAGAATATTTCGTGTTGCGGACGCGCGCGGCGCGAGCCCGCATCGGCTCAGTTGCTGTCCTTGCGCTCGCCGGTGCCTGTTCGCATGCGCTGCCCGCGATCGATGGCGGTCCATCGGCGCCGCCGGCCCGCAATGAGGCGTGGCACCCTCCCGCCGGCACGGTGCCGCGTGAGATCGTGCAGGCTGCGCCGGCAACTCTGCCGGCCGACGTTGCAGCCCGCGCGACGTCGCTTGGACTGAACGATGTCGTCGACGTCGCGCTTCGGAACAACCCACAGACGCAGCTGAGCTGGGCACAGGCACGTTCCGGAGCGGCGACCTACGGCGCAGCGAAGTCCAGCTACGTGCCCACCGTGGATGCGACGTCGAATCTCGTGCGTTCGTCGACGACGTCACAGCTCGGAGCGAGTGAGCGGACGACGGTGACGCCCACAGTATCGCTGTCGTATCTGCTGCTCGATTTTGGCGGACGGAGCGGAACGGTTTCGGCGGCGCGATCGGCGTCAATCGCGCTCGATCTCACGCACAACGCAACGCTGCAGAACGTGGCGCTCCAGGCGGAAGCGGCCTACTTCACCTTCCAGGGCCAGCGCCAACTCGTGGCCGCCGCTCGTGCGACGGTTGCAGAGGCCGACACGAATCTCGCGTCAGCCCGCCAACGCAATCGCGCTGGCGTCGCTACCATTGCCGATGTGCTTCAGGCAGAGACGCAGCTCGCGCAAGCGCAACTGGATCTCGAGGCTGCCGAGGGCAACCTGCAAACGACGCGAGGCAATTTGGCGGTCGCGATGGGATTGCCGGCCAATGCGCGCTTTGAACTAGCGCCGGTGGGCGACTCGCTGGCCGTAGCGATGCTGGCAACGCAAGTCGACACGCTGATCAATCGCGCACTGTCGCTGCGCCCGGATCTTGCCGCTCTTCGCGAGAACATCGAGCAAGCACGCTCGGAGGTGCGCGTGGCGCGTTCGTCGTTGCTGCCCTCTTTGACGCTTGGTTCTTCGGTTGGAAAGAGCTTTTCGAACATCACGAATTTCCAAGGGCTGAACTATTCGGTCAGCCTGGGTGTTCAGATTCCGATCTTCAATCTCGCGCGTGGCTACAACGTTACCGCGGCTGAAGAACAGGTGAATGTTGCCAGCGCGCGTGCGGAGTTGTTGCGCACGCAAGTGGCGCAGCAGGTTTACACGTCGTACTACGCGCTGCAGACCGCAACGCAGCGCACGAAAACCGCGGAGACGCTGCTGTCGGTGGCCACGCGTTCGGAAGAAGCGGCGCGTGCTCGGTATCGCGCGGGTGTCGGTACCATTCTCGACTTGATTACGGCACAGACCGCGCTGGCCAATGCGCGGTTTCAGCAGGCACAGACGCGATGGACGTGGGGCCTCGCGCTGGCGCAACTCTCACATGATGTCGGCGTGCTCGGTCCAATGGGCGAGCCGATGCCAGCCGGCGCGGACCGTACGGGTCTCCGCCGATGAATTCACTCTCGCTCGGCTCGTTCATGCGTTCGTCTCGAATTCCGCGCAGTGCCGCGATGGTACTGCTGCTCATTGCTGGAGCATGCTCCAAGAAGGCCGAGCAACGATCAAAAGGCCCCGTGCCGGTGATCGCGGCGCGCGTCAAGAAAGCCGACGTGCCGTATACCATCGAGGCGAACGGCGTGGTGGTGCCGTTGCAATCGGCTGCAGTTGCGTCGCAGGTGGAAGGCATCGTCCAGCGTGTTGCCTTTACAGAAGGTGGAGACGTGTCGCAGGGCCAGGTGCTGTTCCAGATCGACCAGCGTCCGTATCGCGCGGCGTATCAGCAGGCGGTCGCAAACCTGACGCGTGACAAGGCGAATGCGGAGAATGCCCGTCGGGAATCAGACCGGTATGCGGGTCTCGCGCAGCAGGATTATGTGACGAAGGAACAGGCCGATCAGCAGCGCGCGAATGCCGCGGCTACGGCGGCGACCATGGCTGGGACAGAAGCTGCGGTTGAGAATGCAAAGTTCAACCTCGACAACACTGTGATTCGCGCGCCGATCGGTGGGCGTACAGGATCAGTGTTGGTGAAGGCTGGAAATCTCGTGCATGCGTCGGGGTCGACGCCGCTGGTGGTGATCAACCAGGTGAGCCCCATTCTCGTGCGGTTCGCAATTCCATCGACGCAGTTGCCGTTGTTGCAGAAGTACGGATCAGGTGGTGCGTTGGAAGTAGTGGCAACGCCAAACGCGGGTACCGGACAGACCGCCGACACGGCGGCATCGATCGGCTTGAATATCGGTCGCAAGGATCCGGGCACTGCAGCGGACGGTGGTCCGCCCGCCAGCGGAGGTCGCAGTGGTCGTGGCGGCGGCAACGGAACCAATGCGAGTGGCGGTGCGTCGTCGCAATTGAGCGCCGTCGTGGAGAGTGAGCGCGGTACGCTGTCGTTCATCGACAACGCGGTCGATACGACGACCGGGACCGTGTTGCTCAAGGCTTCCTTCCCGAATCCGAACAAGCGTCTCTGGGCTGGCGAATTTGTCGCGACGCAGCTTCGGTTGTTCGTCGAGCAGGGTGCGCTGGTCATTCCGTCGAGTGCCGTGGTGACGGGGCAACAGGGCGCCTACGTCTACGTCATCACCGACAGTGGAACGGCAAGGCAACAGCCCGTGACGGTGGAACGCACGGCCGGCAATCAGACCATCGTTGCCAGTGGCTTGCGCGAAGGCATGCAGGTGGTGACTGAAGGCCAGTCACGTGTGACGCCGAATGCAAAGGTGACGATTACGACACCACAAGGAGCGGGGAGCGGGGGGCGAGGTGCGAGGGGGGGACGTAACGGCGCAAACAGCGGTGCCGGAAAAGACAGCAGCACAGCGCCCAAAGGCGGCTCGGCGCCGTGAACTTCACGGCGCTCTTCATTCGCCGTCCGGTCATGACCTCGCTGGTCATGGCCGCCATCCTCGTGTTTGGAATTGCGTCGTATCGGCAGCTCACGGTCAGTGACCTACCGGCAGTTGATTACCCGACGCTCAGCGTCAGCGCCAATCTGCCGGGCGCGAGTCCCGAAACGATGGCCGCCACCGTGGCCACGCCGCTCGAAAAAGCATTTTCGGCGATTGCCGGCATCGACAACATCACGTCGAGCAGTGGAAACGGAAGCACGAACATCACGCTCCAGTTTACGCCGGCTCGCGACATCGATGCGGCCGCGCAGGATGTAAACGCCGCAATTTCCGGCGCGCTCGCGTTTCTGCCGTCGAACATCATTCCGCCTTCATATAGGAAACAGAATCCTGCGGCATCGCCAATTTTGTTCTTTGCGCTGACTTCGAGTGCGATGTCTCTCACGGCGCTGGATGAAGTGGCCGAGACGACGATTGCGCAGCGACTGTCGCAAGTGGAGGGCGTGTCGCAGGTGAACGTGTTCGGCTCGGCCAAGTACGCGGTGCGCGTGCAGCTGGATCCAGCGCAACTCACAGCGCGCGGGCTGAGCGTGAACGACGTCTCGGCCGCCGTGCGCAGCAACAACGTGTTGTTGCCGACGGGTGTGTTGTACGGAAAGGATCGCACGCTCACGATTCAGGCCACCGGGCAGCTGTCGAATGCCGACCAGTTCCGCACGATGGTGGTTGCCAACCACAACGGAGCCGCGATCCACCTCGGCGACCTTGGGGACGTACGCGACGATGTTCAAAACAACAAGAACGCGAGCTGGTACAACGGCGATCGCGCAATTGTGCTGGCTGTCATGCGTCAGCCAGGTACGAACACCGTCGCAGTTGCCGATCGGGTCAAGGCCGCGCTCGAGGAAATCAGACCGTCGTTGCCGCCGTCCGTGAAGGTTGTGACGCGCTATGACCGCTCGATTGGGATCAAGGACAGCGTTGGTGACGTCAAGGTCTCACTGATTGCGGCACTGGTGTTCGTGGTGCTCGTGATCTTTGTATTTCTCCGCAACGTCACCGCCACGCTGATCCCGAGTCTCGCGTTGCCCATGGCCATCATGGGCACGTTCTCGGTGATGTATGCGCTCAACTTCAGCATCGACAACCTGTCGTTGATGGCGCTGACGCTTGCGGTGGGCTTTGTGGTCGACGATGCGATCGTGATGCTCGAGAACATTGTACGGCACATCGAGAATGGAGAAGAGCCCTACACGGCTGCGCTGAACGGGGCCGCAGAGGTTTCGTTCACGATTGTGTCGATGACGATCTCCCTGGCGGCAGTGTTCATTCCGCTGGTGTTCATGGGCGGCATCATCGGCCGGTTGTTTCGCGAGTTCGCCGTGACGATCGGCGCGGCCATCATGGTCTCGGGTTTCGTGTCGCTGACGTTGACGCCAATGCTGTGCGCGCGATTCCTCACGTCGCACAAGGGGGAAACGCACGGCACACTCTACAACGCGTTCGAAACGGCATTCGCGAAGGTCCTCGGCGGATACACCCGTGCGCTCAACTGGGCGATGGGCCACCGGCCGCTGACACTCGTTTTCTCCGTGCTGATTCTCGTTCTCAACGGCGTGATCTTCAATGTCATTCCCAAGGGGCTGTTCCCGGCGGATGACACGGGGCTGCTGAACGCAACCACTGAAGCGGCGCAGGGAACATCGTTTCCCGAACTGATGCGGCTTCAGATGCAGGTGAATACCGCGTTGGAGAAAGACTCGAACGTCGCCGGATACATGTCGTCGCTCGGCGGCGGCAACAGCGGAAATCTCAGCATCGTACTCAAGCCGGCGGGGCAGCGCCCGTCCGCAGACGTGATGGTGCAACTGCTCACGCGCCGCCTGAGCGGCATACCCGGCATGCAGGTGTTCGTGAGCAATCCGCCGAGTATTCGCATCGGCGGCCGCGGTTCGAAGACGCAATACCAGTACACGTTGCAGGGACACGACGTGAGCACCCTGTACACACGAGCGCAGCAGCTCGCGAACGCGATGCGGGAGCTGCCCATACTCGCGGACGTTACGAGCGATCTCCAGAATCGCATGCCCGTGGTGAACGTGCAGATCGATCGTGTTCGCGCCTCGATGCTTGGCGTGACACCGATGGCTCTCATGCGTGCGATGGCGAACGCTTACAGCGAGCAGCAGGCGAGCACGATCTATACGGCCACGAACGAATACTGGGTGGTAATTCAGCTGCGTCCTCAGGATCAGCTGGACGTGAATGCCCTATCGCGGCTCTACATCACGAACCGCGTCGGCAAGCTCGTTCCGCTCTCTGATATCGCGACGTTCAGGCTCGGTGTCGGCCCGCAGAGCATCGCACACTCCGGGCAGCTCGCATCGGTGACAATCTCATTCAACCTGCCGCCCAACGGCGATCTCGGAGCGGCAACGGCTGAAGTGAAGAAGCTCTCACAGCGCATGTTGCCCGCGAGCATCACCGCCAACTTCTCGGGCACCGCACAGGCATTCCAGGATTCACAGCAGGGGTTGGGTATACTGCTGCTCATCACGGTGTTCATCATCTACATCGTGCTCGGCATTCTGTACGAAAGCTTCATCCATCCCATCACGATTCTCACCGGACTGCCCTTCGCGGCGTTCGGCGCGTTGCTGGCGCTCTATGTGACCGGGCAGCAACTCGACGTCTACGGATATGTCGGCGTGGTGATGCTCATTGGCATCGTGAAGAAGAACGCGATCATGATGATCGATTTCGCCATCGAGCGAGAGCGCGCTGAGCATCTACCGCCGGCGGAGGCGATTGTGAGGGCGGCGACGGTGCGCTTCCGGCCGATCATGATGACGACTGTATCAGCGATTGTTGGCACGCTGCCGATTGCAATTGGATTTGGCGCGAGCGCGGCATCTCGCCGACCGATGGGAATTGCCGTCGTAGGCGGACTGGCGTTTTCGCAGGTGGTCACGCTGTTCGTAACTCCGGTGTTCTACACGTACCTGGACGACTTGCAGGACTGGTTGGGTCGCATGTCGTCGAAGTTGCCGTGGGCCGAGCGCGAGGCTCAGCCGGAGTTGGTACATGGCGACTAACACCGCACAAGCAGGTCCTTCGCTTCGCTCAGGACGACAGACACACGAATGAGTTTCACCACGCTGTTCATCAAGCGGCCGATCATGACGACGTTGGTCATGGTCGCGATCCTGTTCTTTGGCATCGTTGCGTACCGGCAATTGCCGGTGAGCGATTTGCCGAACGTCGACTTCCCGACGATCACCGTGAGTGCCGTGCTGCCGGGTGCGAGCCCGACCACAATGGCTGCCACGGTGGCGACGCCACTCGAGAAGCAGTTCTCGACCATTGCCGGCGTCGACAACATGACGTCGACGTCGAGCCTGGGTCAGACGCAGATCGTCATCCAGTTCTCGCTCGATCGCAACATCGACGCGGCGGCACAAGACGTACAGGCGGCGATTACGCAGACGTTGCGCGGATTGCCGCAGGGAATTCTGCCGCCGTCGTATCAGAAAACGAATCCGGCGAGCGCGCCGATCATTACGCTTGCGCTGACGTCGGATCAGGTGCCGCTGTCGCAACTCGACGAAATTGGCGAGACGACAATCGCACAGCGCCTCTCCACCGTGAGCGGTGTGGCGCAGGTGCTGGTGTACGGCGCGCAGAAGTACGCGGTGCGCATTCAGCTCGATCCGGCGCAACTCGCAACGCGCAATCTCGCCCTCGAAGACGTCGCCACGGCAATCACCCAGCAGAACGTCAATCTGCCGACAGGTGTTCTCAACGGACCGCGCACCGCGTTGACGGTGCAGGCGAGCGGCCAGCTCCAGTCCGCCGATGAATTTCGCGACATGATCGTGTCGTACCGGAATGGCGCACCGGTACACCTGAACGAGATTGGCCGCGTCACCGACGACGTGCAGAACAACAAGACGGCCAGCTGGTATGGGCCATCGCGCTCCATTGTCTTGGCCATTCAGCGGCAACCGGGCACCAACACCGTGGCGGTGGCTGAGCGTGTGAAGGCGATATTGGAAAAGGTGCGTGGAGATATTCCTCCCAATGTGAACGTGTCGATCCTTTACGATCGATCGCTCACCATACAGGAGTCAGTCCACGATGTGACGTTTACGCTCGAGCTGACACTCGTGCTCGTCGTCCTGGTCATCTTCCTGTTCCTGCGCAACCTCTCGGCGACAATCATCCCGAGTCTCGCGCTGCCGATGTCCATCATCGGCACGTTCTCGGTGATGTACCTGCTGAACTACAGCCTCGATAACCTGTCGTTGATGGCGCTGACCCTCGCGGTCGGATTTGTGGTCGACGATGCGATCGTGATGCTCGAGAACATCGTGCGGCATCTGGAGATGGGGAAGCCGCGCATGCAGGCGGCGCTCGATGGCGCAGCGGAAGTCGGGTTCACGATCATCTCGATGACGTTCTCGCTGGCTGCAGTGTTCATTCCCGTGCTGTTCATGGGCGGCATTATCGGCAAGCTGTTCCATGAATTCGCGGTGACGATTGGCGTCGCGATTCTGGTGTCGGGATTTGTGTCGCTCAGTCTCACGCCAATGTTGTCGAGCCGATTCCTGCGCTCGACGCACGGAAAGGAGCAGGGCAAGTTCTACCAGACCACCGAGCGGCTGTACGAGCGGTGGCTCAGCGCGTATGCGCGCAGCCTGGACTGGGTGATGGTGCGTCGTGGGGCAACGATGGTGTTTTCGCTCGTGATCCTCGTGCTGACGGGCGTGTTGTTCGTCATCGCACCGAAGGGATTGTTCCCGACGGATGACACCGGGCAACTGCTCGCCATCACTGAAGCGCAGGAGGGTGTGTCGTTCAATGCGCTGACAGAAGCGCAGCAGCGGCTTGCTGCCACGGTTGCCAAGGATCCCGACGTTCGCTCGGTGACGGCTTCGGTCGGCACGACACCGGCAGCGAATCAAGGACAGCTGACGGTTGATCTCAAGCCGATTGGCGAGCGAAGCCGTAGTGCGCAGGAGATTGCGCTGGACCTCTCGAAGGACGCGCTCGATGTGCCAGGTATCTCGTTGTTCATCCAGAATCCGCCGGCTATCTCGATTGGCGGACTCGCGTCGAAGAGCCTGTATCAGTACACGCTGTTGAGTGGCGATCTGCCGACGCTCAACAGCACCGCGCGAACGCTCGAGACGCGACTGCGGACGTTGCCGTCGCTCGTAAACGTGACGAGCGATCTGCTCATCGAGAATCCGCAGGTCACGGTGGACATCGATCGCGAACGCGCGGGACAGCTTGGCGTATCGGCATCGGAAATAGAAAACACGCTCTACGACGCATACGGCCAGAAGCAGGTATCGACGATCTATACGTCGACGAACAACTACTGGGTCGTAATGGAGTTGCTGCCGGAATTCCAGCAGGACGTGGAATCGCTTGGCAAGCTCTGGGTGCGTTCGACACAGAACAAGGTTGTGCCGCTGAGCACTGTCGCACGCTTCACATCCGGCGTTGGCCCGGTGACGGTCAATCACTCGGGGCAGCTCCCCTCCGTGACGATCTCATTCGATCTCGCACCGGGCATGTCACTCGGCTCGGCGCTGAGCGATGTGCAGAAGGAAGCAAAGGACGTGTTGCCGAGTGCGGTGTCGGGGAGTTTTTCGGGAACGGCGGAAGCGTTCCTGACCACGCAGCAGGGCTTGGTGGTTCTGCTCGTGCTGGCGGTGTTCGTGATCTACGTGATTCTCGGCGTTCTCTACGAGAGCTTCATCCACCCAATCACAATTCTCTCGGGACTTCCGTTTGCAGCATTCGGCGCGCTCGTGACGTTGATGATCTTTCATCTCGATCTCGACGTCTACGGATTCGTGGGCATGATCATGCTCATCGGTATCGTCGAGAAGAATGCGATCATGATGATCGACTTCGCGCTCGAAGTGCAGCGAACGCATGATCGGAAGCCGGCGGCGGCGATCGTCGAGGCAGCGAGTGTGCGGTTTCGCCCGATCATGATGACGACGATGGCCGCGTTGATGGGTGCGCTGCCGATTGCGGTGGGTTGGGGTGCCGGTGCCGCGTCGCGCCGCCCGCTAGGTGTGGCGGTGGTGGGTGGCTTGGCGTTTTCGCAGCTGGTGACACTCTACGTGACGCCGGTCTTCTATACCTATCTGGACGAGCTCCAGACTTGGGTTGGGCGTCGTGGATGGAAGCGCTCGCACTCTGGCGCACCCGTTCCGGTTCCCTCGGGAGACTGAACTTCGCTGGAATGACATCCGGTTACGGGTAGGTCACGGCCAGATAACGGGCGGGGGTGAAGTTGCGGTCACGGTACCGGCGAAACACGACCGGTCGATACCACTCAACCCCCCGAGGCCATCTCGACTGCGCTCGGCATGCCACACAACCCTCGCTGCGCGCAGGACGACAATGTCCTGAGCGCAGCGCAAATCTCTACTTCTTGTCGTCGCCGCCGAGGATGCCGCCCTTGGTCACGAGTTGCGCGGCCATGATGGTCTGGATGACGCTCGCGATCTGATTCGTCGTCTGATTTGCAGCGCCACCAGACTCGTTGCCGGACACCGTAATCATCTTCGCCTCGGCGAGTGCCTGTGCGATTTGCGGCGCGATCTCAGGCAGCATTTCGATCTGGCGATAGCGGAAGTAGCTCTCGCCACCGGCCGCGATGGCCTTGTTCACCTTCTCGATAGCCTCGGCTTGCGCAGATGCCACGGTGCGAATGCGAATGGCCTCCGCTTCGGCCGCAGCCTGCGCCTCGATAGTGACGCGCGCTGCATCGGCACGCGCCTGCGCGATCTGCGTTGCGTCGAGCTCGGCGACACGCTGAATACCCATCGCCTCCTGCCGCTTGGCTTCCGCCTGTGAGACCAACGCAGCATTCGACGCCTTCGTCTGCTCGAGCTCACGCTGGCGGTCGGAGATAATACGCTCCGCTTCGATCGTTGCTTCCTTTGCGCGACGTGCTTGTTGTGCGGAAACGATGTCTGCCGTTGCCTGTGCTTCGGCGGCCGACATGCGACGCCGCGCTTCGGCGACTTCGCTCTGCACAACTTTGATGTTGAGCGAGTTGAAGATGAGGCCAAGGTCGGTGAGTTCGCGCGAGCATGCCTTGCGGATAATCACGGCGAGCGGATCGTCCTCGTCCTCTAGTTCGACAACCGCGCCGCTCTCTGTGGTAATGGGCACGTTGCGCGGCGCGGCAACAACCGCGACGACCGGCGAGCTGCCCGCCGCGAGTGCGCGCGACGGACCCTTCGCCGAGAAGAGCTGGTCGTGCGTGAGGAGATTGATAGCACGACGCGCGGAACTCGAGAGGAGATCGGTGAGCGTGTTGACCTGGTCTGCTTCCGGCTTCGCGAAGAAGCGGTTCGCTGCGGTTTTGATGAGGACGTCGGTGTCGCCAACAGAGACGATGGCGCTGGCAAGCACGCGCACCTTGATCGGTTGCGGCGTGCCGTTTTCGTCGAGGTCGGCAGTCTGGTCGGTGATGTCGAGATCGACGTTGATGACCTTGCTCGAGATGGTGGTGCCGGTGGTGAGCAGCGGAATTTCCTTCGACTTACCGGGCCCGCGATAGATGACGGTGCCGCCGGCGAGCCAGCTCACGAGTCGAATGGTTCCTGCTTCGACGTTCCGGAGGAACGATGCGACGATGGCAGGTATGATTACGAGCACGCCGACAAGAACGGCGGCCGATACGATGACGGTGTTCATGGTCTGGGGTGACACGAGAAAGGGGGGTACTCAGCGCGCGGTGGTGACCGTGCATCGGCCTCGGGTTGCGTCGACTTCTGCAACACGAACGAGGTCTCCACGCCGCACTCGGACGCCGCGCGTCCGATCATCCGGTGCAAGGGTGGCTAGAAGTTGTATCACTTGGCCGTCGACATCGAGCGAAACGAGGCCATTTCCATTCGCATCAAAGCTCGTTTCAGCGCGAGCTTCTTCTTCGACAGAACCTTCGAGCGTCGTTGCCGCACGTGACTCGAAGCGAAAGAGAAAACGCCAGAGCGGTCCGACGAGGAACGCCTCGAACGCGGCAGCACCGGCGACTGCGGCAACGGCGCGCAATGGTTCACCGAGGGGCGCGGCGGCCAGCCCGATTGCTCCGAAGCCGACCATGGCCGAGAAGAGCAGTCGTGGCGAAAGAAGAGCGCTCCAGTTCCAGCCCGTGGAACCGTGGCCCTCGCCGTGGGCGTGGCCGGCGTGAGAAGCGTGGCCAGCATGACCGGCGTGGCCGTGGCCGTTCCCAACATGGGCGTGGCCACCTGCGGAATGAGACACGCCGCCGATTGCCATTGCGCCAAGTCCCACGGCGCCTGTTGCCAGTGAGACGAGATAGAAATCCATAATGAAGAGATTACAGCGCGGACGAACCGCGGAACAGAGACGCTTGACCTTACGAAATCACGCCATATCTTGTTCCGGACAATTGAAACACCCGTGGTCATTTGCCGCCTATTGCCGCCACGTTAAACAATGTGCTAAAACGCGTTCCGCCCGCGGCCTCCTTTGCCCGGGCGTTTTCGTTTTCATGCGACAGTGCTCCCGCGCTTTTCTCTGGAAGGCTATCGGGCGGACACGTCGGCGGCTCCTCGACCACTCTTGGAGCCGATCATGTCCGTGTCTGTAGCGCAGCACGTCCCATCCTACGAAATCACCGGTCCGCGAACTGCGCCGGTCATCATCACGCTTGGCGGAATTTCCGCAGGTCGGCATGTCGCCGCCACCCAGAACAATCCCTCGGCTGGCTGGTGGGAGGGAGTCGCCGGACCGGGCCGCGCCATCGATACGCGCCGCTACCGCGTGCTCGGCATCGATTTTCTGGACGGCGGTCGCGATGAGAACGGGCGTCCAGCACGCATCGTGAGCACGGCCGATCAGGCCGACGGCATTGCCGCGGTGCTCGACGAGCTTGGAATCGATGTGGTGCATGCCGTGATCGGTGCATCGTACGGCGGGATGGTCGCGCTGGCATTAGCCGAGCGGCACTCCGTGCGCCTGCAGCGGCTCGTGGTACTTGGCGCCGCACACGAACCCGATCCCAATTCAACGGCGATTCGAGTGATCCAGCGTCGCACGGTTGAGTTGGGAATTGAGACCGGACGCTCGCACGAGGCGCTCGTGCTCGCGCGCGGACTCGCGATGACTACGTATCGTGGCGAGCGTGAATTCGCCGAGCGCTTCGATGTGTCGGCCGGTGGTCCGGATATCGACGGCGGAGACGCCACCTTCCCCGTCGAGCGATATCTGCGTCATGCCGGTGCGCGCTTCGCAAAGCTCTTTACACCAGAACGCTTTCTCGCGCTGTCATTGTCGGCGGATCTGCACCGAGTGTCGCCGGAGAACATTCACGTGCCCACGACGGTTGTCGCCTTCGAGGGCGATCGCGTTGCGCCGCGGAGGCAGACGCTCAATCTCGCAGCGCGTATCGGCGCTCCGCTCACGGACATTGCGCACGTCGATGTGCGGACGATTTACGGGCACGACGGCTTTCTGCTCGAGGTTGATGCGGTGAGCGCGGTGCTTACGCAGGCGCTTGACAGCGGAAGTGCAGATTCCTCGACGTCGCTCGGAATGACACGATACCCTACACACAACATCACCCAGACCATCCGGAGCGCGCCATGTCTCGCATGAAGCCAGCGACGCGTGCGACGCGCGCGGGAATCGATTCCGATTCACAGCATGGCGCAGTCGTTCCGCCGATTCATCTCTCGTCGACATTCTCGTTCAAGGGATTGGGCGGCAAACGTCAATACGACTACACGCGCAGCGGAAACCCCACGCGCGCGCACCTCGCCGAAGCGATCGCCGATCTCGAAGGCGGCGCGGGTGCCGTCATCACGAGCACGGGCATGTCGGCCGTGGCGCTGGTGCTGCAGCTCGTAAAGCCAGGTGAGCTCGTACTCGCCGCGCACGACTGCTATGGCGGCACGCAGCGTCTGCTCCGCGCCCTCGCATCGCGAGGCCTGATCGAAGTCGTGTTTGCCGATCTCACATGTGTGTCGGGCGATGCCACCGGCGAGATCACGCGCCGCCGACCGAAGCTTGTCTGGGTGGAGACGCCGAGCAATCCGCTGCTGCGCATCACGGACCTGAAGGCGGTTTCGCTCGCGTCGCGCGCAGCGGGCTCGCTGTTTGTGGTGGACAACACGTTCCTCTCGCCGGCGCTACAACGCCCCTTCGAGTTCGGCGCAGATATCGTGGTGCACTCCACGACTAAGTATCTCAATGGGCACAGCGACGTGGTTGGCGGCGCAGTGATCGCGCGTGAGTCGGCACTCGCCGACGATCTCGCATGGTGGGCGAACTGCACCGGCGTCACCGGCGCGCCATTTGACAGTTGGCTCACGTTGCGCGGACTGCGCACGTTGCACCCGCGAATCGTACAGCACCAGGTGAACGCAGAGGCCGTTGTTGCGGCGCTATGCGCGCACGACGCTGTGGCGACGACGTACTATCCCGGGCTCGCAACGCATCCCGGTCATCACATTGCATGCGCGCAGCAGCATGGCTTCGGTGCGATGGTAAGCTTTGAGCTCCGCGGCGGATTGCCGGCGGTGGATCGCTTCACTCGTGCGCTGAACTACTTCACGCTCGCCGAATCGTTGGGCGGAGTCGAAAGCCTGATCGCCCATCCCGCATCGATGACGCATGCTTCAATGGATCCAACGGCACAGTTGGCCGCCGGCATCACGCAGTCACTGCTCCGTCTCTCGGTGGGCATCGAGGACACCGAGGATCTCATCGAGGATCTGCAGAACGCGCTCGATGCTGCCGTGACGACAGGTGTCAGCGTCGCGCAATCCGCATCGCTCGCGGCGCAAGCTCAGAGAATTGCGACAGTCCGTGAACGACAGACCGATGTTGTGCTCGTCGGTGCGGGGTCGGTGGGTCGCGCGTTGCTGGGCCAGATCGATGCGCACTTCACCGCGCGCCGCGAAGACACGGCAATTCGTGTGGTCGGTGTTGCTGACACGAGTGCCATTGTCACGGGCACTGAGGGATTCGATGGTCAACGGCTACGCGCGTTCGCCGATCACAAGGCGGCAGGTGGCGCGCTCGTGTCAGTCGATGACCTGAACGCAGCGCCAAGCAACGACGTGGCGATCAACGACACCTTCAATCGCATTTTCGGTTCGAGGACGCGGAGAGGTGTGGTGGTTGACGTGACGGCAGCGGAGACGTCGCCGCTGCTGGAGCGCGCGATGGATGATGGCTGGAACGTGGTGCTTGCGAACAAGCGGCCGATTGCCGGTACGCAGGCGTCGGTCGATCGCCTCCACGAACTCGAGCGACGCAACGGAACGCGGCTTCTCTACGAGGCCACTGTCGGCGCTGGCCTTCCGGTGCTCGACACACTCCGGAAGCTCAAGCAGGCCGGCGATCGCATTCTCTCCGTAGAAGGATGTCCTTCGGGCACGCTTGGCTTCCTCTTCGCGCAGCTCGCGCAAGGACGCGCGCTATCGCAGGCGTTGCGCGAAGCGATTGCCGCCGGCTACACCGAGCCCGATCCACGCGATGATCTCTCGGGCACCGATGTCGCGCGCAAGGCAATCATCCTGGCGCGTGCGATCGGATGGCGTGGCGATCCGAGTGTGGTGCGCGCCGAGTCGCTGGTGCCGGCAACACTACGTGGTGTCTCGCGTGAAGAATTTCTCTCGCGCCTCACGGAGCTCGACGCAGAAGACAGTTCGCTCGTGGAGCGGGCTCGCGCCGCGCGTTTTGCGGGGAAGACGCTTCGCTATCGCGTGCGGATTTCGTCAGACGACGTAAACGTCGGTGTTGTTGCCGTTTCTCCGAATGAACCGCTGGGTGTGCTCGAAGGAACGGACAATCAATTCGCATTCAGAACCACGCATTACAATGACCGTCCGTTGGTGATTACGGGACCTGGTGCCGGCGCACAGGTGACGGCGTCGGCGGTGCTGAGCGATCTGCTTGCGATTGCAAACTGATTGCTCTTGCGATTCGACCCGTGACGAACGCACTATGAGCATAAGGAGAGTGGTCGCATCAAGATGAAGCAGGGAATCATCGGGTTTCATCAAGACGCCGAGGGGGACTGGGTCGCTGACCTGGCGTGCGGACATACGCAGCATGTCCGTCACGATCCACCGTGGCAGGTGCGTGACTGGGTCATCTCCGAAGATGGACGCCGAAGCCGGCTAGGAGTGCTGCTCGACTGTGTCTTGTGCGACCAGAGCGTCGATGGAATGGTCTGACGCCGATCTCTCGGCATTTGTAGAGCAGCAATTTCTTCCAGCAGAAGTGCCGGAGGTGCTGGCCCTGCTGAAGAGTTACGGCGCGAAGCCCTTTCATCGCGAGCAAAAGCGTGTCAGGCGCGTGATTGCCCAGAACTCTCGTGGGTCGCTTGATCGAGTTCGGTTGTTGGTCGATGTGGCGAAGATCGATTATCGCGACGTGCTCATTGGCGATCGCGGCGATGAGCGCCCGTCAGGAGCGTGGCGTCCAGAAAGCTGAGGACCAATGGGCTACGTGTCAGCTTGCGCGTCTGCGTTTGCCGCCGCTTCCGCACCCGGCGAGATGGTGATGGTCTGCGCGCGGGCGCCCGAATACCTGAAACTGTTGAATACCTGACAGAGGCGCCGGTCGGAATCGAACCGACGAATAGCAGATTTGCAGTCTGCCGCCTTACCACTTGGCCACGGCGCCGAGCCCGAAAGGTAACCGGAAGTCACCCCTCGGCTCAACCCGCCGAGCGAACAGGCGCAACTATTGATAGGATGAGCGGCAATGACATCACCGACGCCGATTCCTGACACATCCGGTGGCGATCGTCGCGCCATACGGCGCGGCAAGCTCACGGTAATCTGGAACCTGATTCACGGGGGCCTTCGAGCGGCTGGCCTCAAGGTGAGCAGCTATTACGTCACACTCGGTGTGTTTCTCACCATCGGTGCCATCGTCGCCGTGGCGGCCACATTGGGCTTCGCCGAGCTCGCCGAGCACGTACTTGCTGGCGGCACTCAGGCGTTCGATGTCTCAATCCTGAGGTGGCTCCATGCGCACCAGACGCCGTTCCTGACTTCACTGATGCTCGAGATGACGTATCTCGGAACGGGCACGGTGGTGATCGCGATCGTTGGCGTGGCGGCGCTCTTTCTCTGGCACACCGAGCACAAGGTGTCGGCGCGCCTGCTGCTCGTCTCCACCATTGGGGGCATTCTACTGAATGGCGCGCTGAAGCTGGTCTATCATCGCGCGCGGCCGAGTGTGTTCGAGTGGCAGACGCCGGCAGTGAGCTCGTCGTTTCCGTCGGGTCATGCGATGAGTGCGACTGTGGTGTACGGCACGGTCGCGTACTTACTCATGCGATTGCAGAAGCATCACTGGTCTCGCGTGTTGACGCTGTCGGGCGCGGTGATGCTCATCCTGTTGATTTGCCTCACGCGTTTGTATCTCGGTGTGCACTATCCCTCGGATGTCATTGGCGGCGTCATCGTGGGTCTGGCGTGGGCGTCGTTCTGCATGGCGACACTTGAGGCGTTCATCGCGATTGCGAGACGGCGCGCACCCGCGGTGGCGGCGGAGGAAGTGCCCACGCCGACTGAAAAGGCCGTAAGTGCAGATTCCTCGACTACGCTCGGAATGAGGCCAATGGAAGGTTCGCCCTAACTACCGGGATGCGACGCGCGTGCCGACGATGTAGGGCGTCGTTGTCGGCTGCGCGCTACCCTCTGCAGGCTCGTCGGTCACAGCAACGGCCTGTAACGCATCCTTCGGAAGTGCATAGCGCATCTGCATCATGACGTCGCCATTAGCCAGCGGCGTAAACATGCCCGCGCTGATCTTCTGGCTGGGCGTTACCAGCCAAAGCTGATACGCACGACCTGGACGTGGGCGCGGGATGTTGTGTGCAATGAACGTCCACTGATTCACGGCCTGATCCCAGAACATGCGGCCATTCGGCGATGGTGCGCTGGATGACGCGAGTGACACCACCGCCACCTGCGGGCCGGTGAGGCTCGTGATCATGCGCTCCTTCTCGTTGATGACGCCCTGAAGGGAGTCCATCATCGCCGAGCCGGTGTAACTCGCCACCGATTCATTCTGGTATTTCGACAGCAGCCGATCGCGCTCGGCGGAGACCTGAAGCAGCGTCGTGATGCTCGCGACGGCGACAATGCCGGCGGCCATCGCAATCCATGACGACGTCGACGTCATCCAGTGCCGAGTGATGGAGGGGCGCCGGTCGATTGCCGGGTGGGTCGGTATCAGGACTTCGTAGTCCGGCTTGATCGTGGGCTCAACCGACATCGCGGGATTCTCCTTGTGCTCGACAGCAGCGCGCGCCATGAGGCGTGCGCGAATGCGATCGCGCTTGGCAGGGGACAGCGGAACGGGCTGAATGGCAAGTGCGAGTTCTGACGATGCGGCCCGCAATGCAGCGAGCTCGCTCGTACACGCGGCACATGTCTGCACGTGCGCCAGCACCGCCTCGCGCTCTGATGAATCCAGAGCATCGAGCGCGAGCGCTTCAAGCGCTTCTCTCGCGGTGTCGTGCGTCATCGTGTCATTGATCATCGCGCATCCTCGCGCAGAACCTTCAGCCCGTCCTTCAACTTCTGCATTGCCAGTCGCATTCGCGTTTTCACAGTGCCAAGTGGCTGGCCAGTGCGTTCGGCAATCTCCGACTGACTCAATCCGCCATAGTATCCCAACTCGAGTGCCTGCCGCTGTTCCGGTGGAAGCTCTGCCAGCGCGGCCAACACCACCCGACGACGTTCCGCGCTTTCCGCGTCCATCGACGGATCCGTCTCGGTGGCAAGCTGCACCACAATTTCACCCGCATCGCCTTCGATGGGTTCCTCACGAAGGCGATTGGTGGAACGCACACGATCGAGAGCCCGGCTTCGCGCAATCGTGAGCAACCACGTTTGCACCGAACCGCGTCCAGCTTCGTACCGACCGGCCTGTCGCCAGGCCTGCCAGAATGCGTCTTCCACCACATCGTCTACGTCATCGGCATTTCGCACGATGCGCTGCACCACCGCGTGCACCAGCGCGTGCCACCGATCGTAGAAAGCACCGAGAGCCTGTTCATCACCGTCACCCATCCTGCTGATCATGGTCACGTCATCCGCAACGCGCTCGGCGCCGGGCATGAGAATGACCTTGCTCGTAGAAGGGTACGCTGGCTTGCGAGGGGGCGGATTCATTGACGGTCAAATGTACGGCGCGCGGCAGCAACTCGGCAACGAACGGGACATGATGCAGGTTACAAAGGAAAGGGTGGTAAAGGTGCAGATTCCTCGACTGCGCTCGGAATGACACAGGGCTGCGCTCGGAATGACACACGGGCTGGACTCGACGCAGCAAGTCGGGTAACGTCAGCCATCCTCATGACCAACGCCTCCATGCGCCATATCCTTCCCGCCGTGCTGCTCGTGTCCATTGCCGCGGCGTGCCATCGCGCTCCCGCCGCCTCTGGGCCGGCTCCCGCGATCGAGATATCCGAAGCGAACATCGTGGCCATTGTGCTGGCGGCCAATAACACCGATCTCAGCTACGCTCGCCTGGTACCCGCGCGTGCGAAGAGCCCGGCTGTAAGGCAATTCGCGCAGCGCATGACGACTGACCACACGATCCTGAATGCGAGGGTCAACGAGATCGCGCAGAAGAACGGAATCGTCGCCGAAGACAACGCCACGAGCCTCGATTTCCGCGATCACAGTGCGCAGCGGCGTGACGTCCTCAGAGAGCTCGAGGGCGCAAAGTTCGACGCGGAGTATGCGGCAAACGAAATCACCTATCACACCGAACTGCTCTCGGCGATCGACAAGGTGCTCCTGCCCAACGCACGGACGCCGGAGCTCAAACAATGGCTCACCGAAGTTCGCCCGGCGGTGAGCGCGCATCTCGCACACGCCGAGCAGGTACGTGCCGGGCTCGCATCGGGTAAGTGAGCGAGCGGGAGGCGCCAGCGCGACACGATCCATACGTCGCGCTGCGCCATAGGAATTTCCGATCGTACATCACCAGCGTCTTCTGCATGACGCTGGGTTCACAGCTTCAGGCGGTCGTGGTTGGCTGGCAAGTGTACGCGCTCACGCACGATCCGCTCTCACTGGGGCTGATCGGACTCGCTGAGGCGCTGCCCTTTATTGCTGTGGCGTTGCCGGCAGGATACGTGGCCGACAAGTGGAATCGTCGCACAGTGGCGGTGCTGTCGTTGGCCGTGCTGGCGTTGTGTTCTGTCGCGCTGCTGGCCTTTAGCCTAAAGCCCGTTCTCCTCGGCAAACTCGGTGTTCGGGCCATTTACGCAGTGATATTCGTGAGTGGCATTGCGCGGAGCCTGCTGCAGCCAGCGCGTACTGCGATGAGCTCCGAGCTTGTGCCCCGGTACCACCTGGAGAATGCAATTGCGTGGCGGAGCAGCAGCTGGCAGACCGCCGCGGTAGTGGGGCCTGCGCTCGGCGGCTTGCTCTATGGATTTTCCGGTGCGGTCGTCTCGTATTCTGTCGACGTCGTGCTGATGGCGCTTGCGTTGCTGACGATGCTGACGGTGCGCTACACACCGGGTGAGGTGACGATCGGTCAATCGCGCGTGCTCGACGATCTGCTATCGGGCCTGCGATTCGTCTGGAGCAATCACGTGATGCTCGGCGCGATTTCGCTCGACTTGTTCTCCGTATTCCTCGGCGGTGCGGAAGCGCTGTTGCCGGTGTTTGCGTCGGAGATACTCAAAGTAGGACCGCAGGGGTTGGGCATTCTTCGCGCGGCGCCCGCGGCTGGCGCGGTGTTGATGGGATTGTTTCTCGCGCATCGACCGCCAATTGAGCGCGCCGGTCGCACGCTGCTCTATGCGGTTGGGCTGTTTGCGCTCTGTATCATTGGTTTCGGTATTTCGAAGAATTTCTGGGTATCATTGGCGCTGCTCGCGGTGAGTGGAATGGCCGACAGCATCTCGGTGGTGATCCGTTCGACGCTGCTCCAGTTGCTCACACCCACCGACATGCTTGGTCGGGTGAGCGCGGTGAATGCGGTGTTCATAGGCTCGTCGAACGAGCTCGGCGCTTTTGAAAGTGGGGTAGCCGCCCGACTATTAGGTACAGTCCGGGCTGTGGTGCTGGGTGGGGTAGCGTCGCTGGCGGTGGTTGGGATGACGGCTCGGCTCGTTCCAAGACTTCGGCAATTAGGTAGAATTAGGTAAGTCTTTGTTAATCAATAGCTTATACAACAGACACTACGCACGCAGATGTTCGCAGATTTAGCGCAGATGAACACAGATACGGCAACAGCAGACAGCAAGGACTGTCGTTATCTGCGTTCATCTGCGGACCATCTGCGTCAATCTGTGCGCGCTGTTTTGTGCAAATTACGCTCGAATCAGGGTACAAACTTGCAACTTTCGGCAGTTATTGCGTAAATTTGTCCACGGTTACTGCAAAACCTGCACTTCACGCCTTCCAAAGTCTCGATGACACCCCCAGCTCACTCGGCTCGCAAGCATACCATCCGTGATCTCGCGGCTCGTACCCCGAACGCGCCGCACGCCGGCAACGGCGACGGTGGCTTCGGCCCGACCTCGGCCTACTTCGGCATCAACACCTTTGGCGCGCGCCAGATGCGCGACAAGCTGCCCAAGGACGTGTACGCCAAGCTCGTGGCGGCCATCCGTCAGGGCAAAAAGCTCGACGTCGAAATCGCGCCGACCGTAGCGCAGGTCATCAAGGAATGGGCGATCAGCCGTGGTGTCACGCACTTCACGCATTGGTTCCAGCCCCAAACGGGGCTGACCGCCGAGAAGCACGATGCTTTCCTGAGCTTCGACGACAGCAAGTTGCCGATGGAATCATTCAGTGGCGGGCAGCTCATTCAGAGCGAGCCCGATGCATCGAGCTTCCCGAGCGGTGGTCTTCGTGCAACGTGGGAAGCGCGCGGCTACACCGCGTGGAATCCGGCGAGCCCGGTGTTCATTGTCGAAAGCGGCAACACGCGCACGCTCTGCATTCCGTCCGTCTTCATTGGTTACAACGGTGAAGCGCTCGATGAAATGACGCCGCTGCTTCGCAGCACCGACGTTCTTTCCGAGCGCGCCATCGCGTTGCTCGAGCTGCTCGGTGACAAGGGTGTGCAGCGCGTGTACACGACGATGGGACCGGAGCAGGAATACTTCCTCATCGATCGCACCAACTTCGCGTTGCGTCCTGACCTCGTGATGGCCGGCCGCACGCTCATTGGCGCACCACCACCGCGCGGACAGCAGCTCGAAGATCACTACTTCGGTGGTATCCCGGAGCGCGTGCAAGCGTGCATCACGGAAGTCGAGCACGAGCTCTACAAGCTCGGCGTTCCGATCATGACGCGACACAATGAAGTAGCGCCCAGTCAGTTCGAGATGGCGCCGTTGTACGAGGAGACGGACATCGCGGTCGACCACAACATGCTCGTCATGGCAACGCTGCGTCGCATTGCGCTGCGTCATGGCTTGCAGGCGCTGCTGCACGAGAAGCCGTTCGCTGGAATCAACGGCTCGGGGAAGCACTGCAATTGGGCGCTCGCGATTTCATCCGATTCATCGGACCTCGACGGCTTCAACCTGCTCAAGCCAGGCAAGACGCCGCACCAGAACATTCGCTTCCTGCTCTTCTTGGCGGCGGTGCTTCGTGGTGTGCATCGTCACGCCGGAGTGCTGCGCGCGGGAATCGCGAGCAGCGGTAACGAGCATCGTCTCGGCGCGAACGAAGCGCCACCGGCGATCATCTCGGTGTTCATGGGCAGCACGCTGACGCAGGTTATCGAGTCGATCGCTGCGGGCAAGACTGCAACGAGTGCTGCGCAGGCCATGATCAGCCTCGGCGTCTCGCGTCTGCCGGAAATCGAACAGGACAACACCGATCGTAACCGTACGTCGCCGTTTGCATTCACCGGCAACAAGTTCGAGTTCCGAGCGGTTGGTTCGAGTGCAAGCATTGCGTTTCCGATCGTGCTACTCAACGCGGCCGTTGCCGAGGCGCTTGGCGAGATCACGGAGACAATCCGTGCTCAGCTCAAGGGCAAGAAGACGATTGACGACGTGGTGCTCGGTGTCGTACGTGACATCTTCAAGGAAACGAAGGCAATTCGATTCGAGGGCAATAACTATTCAGAGGAGTGGGTGAAGGAAGCGGCAAAGCGCGGCTTGCCGAATCTTCGTCGCTCACCGGAAGCACTGGCGCAGCTCACCACCAAGGAAGCAAAGACGTTGCTCACGAAGCTCGGCATCTTCAGCAAGGAAGAGCTGGAGAGCCGGTATCACATTCGTCTCGAGCGGTATGTGAAGGACATGCTAATCGAGATGCATACGCAGCGTGAGATGATCGACACGATGGTGCTGCCCGCGGCGTTCGCCTATTCGGGGTCACTCTCGGCGTCGGCGGCGCATGCAAAGAGCGCCGGCGTGAAGAACATTCCGCAGATCGATGCTGCGAATGAGATCGGCGGCATGATCGCAGGTCTGCGAAAGAATCGTGACGTGCTCTCGTCGGTGATCGATAAGGCCGAGGGGATGCATGATGCGCTGGCGAAGCAGGCGCAGTTGTTGACGAGCGCCGGAGCGGATGCGATGCAGGCGGTGCGCGAGGGCGCAGATGCGCTTGAACTGCGTGTGCCGGATGAGTCGTGGCCGCTGCCGAAGTATCGGGAGATGTTGTTTCCGGTCTGACGGGCGGCCAGTCGGCCAGTCGGCCAGTCAGCCAGTCAGCCAGCCAAAGTGCGAAGGGGCCGAGAGAAATCTCGGCTCTTTCTACTTTGGTCTCACCGCATCCCTCGGCGAGCCGCCCCACTGCCTGCTCCATGCGCGCCGCAACTGAAGGTCGGAGCTAAAGCCGGCCATTTCCGCAGCGCGCGTGACGCTCGTTCCAAACTCGAGTGCCTGGCGTGCGCGCTCGAGCCGAATTGACTGAAGGTATTGGAGCGGAGACACGCCGGCGTGGTCAACGAATAGGCGCAACAGGTGGCGTTCCGTCGTGTGTCCCACGTCAGCCAGCGCTGCCATGTTCCAATCACGCTCCGGCGCATCGACGATTGCGTCTTGCACGCGATGCACGGTGGCATGCAGGTGCCGGCGGTTGACCTGAAACGGTGACTGCTCCGGATCGCGCGGTGAGCGTCGCAGATACACCACCATGTCTTCCGCGACACTCGCTGCGAGCGCCTCACCGCATTCGTCGGCGATGAGGTGTAATGCCATGTCGATGCCCGCCGTTATGCCAGCGCTCGAGGCGACGGGTCCGTCGACAACGAAGACACGATTCTCCACGACGGTTGCCTGCGGTGCCAACAGTTGGAGTGCCTCGATGCATTCGTGATGTGTTGTACAGCGGCGACCGCCGAGCAATCCGGCGCGTGCGGCGAGGAGCGTGCCCGAGCAAATGGTGAGCAAGCGATGCGTCCCGCTCTCCTCCTGCAGCGCATTGGCGAGCAACTGGTGCAGCCAACGTGCAGTCGTGGTGACTGTTTGCGTGACCTCGCTCAAATGCTCTGTCGGCTGACCGACGACGACCACCCATGTCGATGCA
Organism: Gemmatimonadales bacterium; assembly: GCA_038323865.1. GTDB lineage: Bacteria > Gemmatimonadota > Gemmatimonadetes > Gemmatimonadales > Gemmatimonadaceae > AG11. The sequence continues at coordinate 12,357 of JBBQHJ010000001.1, read as the reverse complement.
GACAGCGTCTTGGGAAGTGGCTCGAGCCCGGCGAGTGAAAGGCCGACTGATGTCGGAAGTGTCTCGCTTGGACCTGTGTATCGCAGGCGAAAACGCGGTGGTTCACCGCGACGCCCACGATGCTGGTTCGCCAGCCGAAACGCTTCGGCGGGGCCAGCGACATCGAGCAGCAACGAGTGCGGCACGATGACAAAGAGAACGTCGATGGGCTCTGCGTGAGTGATCATGTCCGAAACTGATTGAAACTTGTCGGTCTTAGCGGCGACGACCGGCGCTAGTCCAAATACCCTTTCAAGGAGAAGAAGACCACCCGTCTGCTAGACTCGCCACCGCATCCGGAAGCCACTTCATGTTGATTGGAATAAGAAAGCAGATCCTTCGCTTCGCTCAGGATGACACGTGCATGCTCCATGGTGCTGTTGCTCTGCTCATGGTACTGCACGGGCAGACATCCAGCGCTCAAAAGATGGCACCACTGGAGCGCACTGTAGACGCGAACATCAGACCCGGAGATGATTTCTTCTCGTACGCGAATGGTGCGTGGCTCAAGGCTACCGTGATTCCGGCAGGAAGGGAACGCTGGGGGCCGCGCGACGAGATTGGCGCACGGGTTCGCCAACAGATAGCAGACGTACTCGAAACGCCGAAAGGGTCGCTCGGAAAAAAAGTTGCTGACTTTCGCGCGGCGTATGCGAACGAGGCTGCAATCGAAGCACGGGGCATCAAGCCACTCGCTCCAATGCTGGCACGTATTGATGCCGTCACCGACAAAGAGTCCCTCGCGAACCTGCTTGGCGCAAGCGCACGCGCTGACGTCGATCCGCTCAACATGGGCATCTACGCGTCATCGACGCCGCTTGGACTTTCCGTGGAGCGGAGCATTCACGGTGAGAAGAACAATCGCGCGTTTCTCGTGCAAGGCGGACTTGGACTCGGAAATCGCGATCAGTATTTGAGCACAGAGCCGAGCGCGGTGGAGCGGCGCGCGAGCTATCAGCGCTACATCCAGGATCTGCTGGCGCTGGCTGGTTGTGACAACACTGAGCAGCGCGCGCACGCGGTGCTCTCGCTCGAAACAGAGTATGCGCGCTCACACGGCACGAGCGAAGCAACCGCGAACGACCGAAACGCCGACAATCGATGGACGCACGACGACTGGATCGAGCGCGCACCAGGAATGAATTGGCACACGTACTTCAAGTCAGCCGGTATTGGCGGGCAGGACACGATTGTCGCATGGCAGCCGTCAGCGGTGAAGGGTCTCGCGGCGCTCGTGAACGCCCGGCCCATTGAGACGTGGAAGGACTATCTGCGATTCCACGTGCTGGACAGATATGCCGATGTGCTGCCGCGCAGGTTCTCGGATCGCGCTGTGGCCTTCCGTAGCGATACGACATCGCGTGCGTCGCGAGCTCTCGCTGTAACGCAAGTGGCAATGAGTGAGCCGATCGGGCAGCTGTACGCCGAGCGGTATTTTCCGGCGGCGCAGAAGGAGCGGGTGCGCGTGATCGTGGCAAACGTTGCCGATGCGTTTGCGAAACGCGTGGAGAGTACGCCATGGGCGTCCGCGCAGTTCAAGAAGACTGCTCTGGCAAAGCTGAAGGTGCTGTACGTTGGCATTGGGTATCCGGAGCACTGGAACGACTTCTCCGACCTTTCAGTAGATGCGGCAGATCCCATTGGCAATCTCGAGCGACTGGCCGATCGCGACCGCCGGCGTGCACTGGCTCGGCTCGACACGCCAGTGGATCCATACGAATGGTCGATGCCGCCGCAGCAAGTCGGCGGTGTCCTGATCTTTCAGCAGAACGCTTACGAGTTTGCCGCGGCGCTGTTGCAACCACCGAAGTACGACGCAGCCGCATCTGACGCTGCAACGTACGGAGCAATCGGCGCCATCATGGCGCACGACATGAGCCACTTCATCGATGCACTTGGTGCCGACTACGAAGTCGATGGCCGCATGCAGCGGTGGTGGAGCGCGAAGGATTCAGCGGCGTTTGAAGCGGCGGCGGAGCCACTGGTGATACAGTTCTCGGGCTATCGTCCGTTCCCGGATGCGGGGGTGAACGGCAAGCTGACGCGCTCCGAAAATGTGGCGGATCTTGCTGGTCTCGCTGCGGCCTTCGATGCCTATCGGAAGTCCATCGGCGGGAAGATCGCGGACAAGAATTATGTGCGGGAACATGACCGCGAATTCTTCATTGCGTTCGCGCAGGGCTGGCGAGTGCGAATCAACGACGCCGCAATGCGGGTGCAACTGGCGAGCAACGATCACGCTCCGGAGATGTTTCGCGTTTCGACGGTACGAAATCTCGATGCGTGGTACGATGCATTCGATGTAAAGCCTGGCGATCGTCTCTACCTGAAGCCGACCGAGCGCGTGAGGGTGTGGTAGCATGCGCGTAACTGTTTGCGAGTTGCCGCACGAGCCGGCAGCATTGGCGTCCGCATGGGGACAGTTGTCGGAGCACACCATCGCGCACGATTCCGAACTCGTACTGCTTCCGGAGTTCGCGATGCTGCCGCCAGTGTGGCTCGAGGAACGATTCGACGCCCACACGTGGGAGATCGCGCAGGCACTTCGGGATCATCAACTTCGAAGACTCGGCGAGCTACACGCACCGCACGTCGTGTCAACGCGACCAGTCACGAGGGAGGGTCGCCGATTCAACGAAGGCTATGTCCGCTCGGCTTCCGGAGAACTCCAGCGTTTGCGGAGCAAGTACTATCTGCCATCGGAGCCAGGCGGGTGGGAGAAGAACTGGTTCCATCGGGGCGACGCGCTGTTTCCGGCGTTCCTTGTGGACGGACTCTCGTTTGGTCTGAATATCTGCACCGAACTCTGGATGCTCGAGACGTATGCGGACTACGCGACGCTTGGTGTTCAGGCCATTCTTGCGCCGCGCGCGACCGCAGCGGCGACGTTGGGCAAGTGGTTGGCCGCAGGTACGGTGGCCGCTGTTCGCTCGGGAGCGTATTGCCTGTCGTCGAACCGTATTGAGCCAACAGGCGCGTGTGGCGGGTCGGGTTGGATCATCAACCCCAACGGCGAGGTGCTGGCATTGACGACTCGCACGGAGCCGTTCGCCACAGTCGATATCGATCTGAGCGCTCTGGCGCGGCATCGGCGAGACTATCCGCGATACGTCTTCGCCGACGCCCACGCGCCCCAGCACGCGATAGTGGCAGGAGCGGCGTAGTCGGCTGCATATTGCGAGAGTTCTAAACGCCTCTCTCTTCAATTTTGCAGATGACGAATACTCGGTTGCAGTTCGCACTGGCCGCGGCGGTGTTGCTGCTCGCCAACCGCGCCTCGGCGCAGTATGCCGGCGCGGCGGGGCAGGTGATCAACGGGATCTCATGTGATGCACAGGAAGGACAGCGCATCCATATCCATCAGCACATAGTGATCTTCGATCACGGCAAGCGTATGGAGATTCCGCCGAATATCGGTCAGCCCTCCAACGTGCGGTGCATCTACTGGCTGCACACGCACACGCCGGATGGCATCATTCACATCGAGGCGCCAAAGGATCGCTCATTCACGCTGGGGGATTTCTTCGCCGTGTGGATGCAGCCGCTGAACAAGACGGAAGCGGCAATGGCGCGCGCGAAAAAGGGAGAAAAGGTAAAGGTGTGGCTTGACGGAAAACCGTATGTGGGTGATCCGAACAAGATTGCGCTGTTGGCGCATGCGGATATCGTCATTGAAGTCGGCGCGCCGTATCAGAAGCAGGTGCAGCGATTCACGACGTGGGGAAGTCTCTAACTTCAGTGCGGATATGGCGCAGCACGCGTGCATGGATACGTGAGATGATCGCGTCGCCGAACACGGACCAATACGCGGACGGTCGTATCCGCATCTCGTACCACGTGCTGCCCTCGAGGCGCGTGCGTCCGCCTGGTAGCGCGATCAGCCGAAACTCTCCACGCTGCGATTTGAGATAGCCATCGCGATGCGGCGGTGCGATGTCCGCATACGGACTCCATTCCTGCATCGGCGCCGGCTGCTCTGCGACAGGGCGGCATCGATTCGACGTACTACGACCTAGACTCGCGGCTTCGCTCACGCGGGCAAGGTGACACCCTTCGTCGTGATGCGCGCGGAAAGCTCTTGTCTCGGACCACAGGCACGGCGGCGGAGGCGTTTGCTTTCGACTACACGTCGCTCGGGAATCTGCGGTCAATGTCGCGGGGCGCTGGGTCCTCGTACCCGCACTTCGAGGACTACACACCAGATGCCTTGGGGAATTCGAAGTCAGGGACCACCAGCGACGCGTCAGCAGCGTCGATCAGGCGAAGCTACAATCCAGGCGCCGGCAGTTTCTCAGGAAGTCACCGCTACGTCGATGACCCGGTTGATTGGTCTGGCTGGCAACTAGACAATGACTCGCAGTACGATGGCTTCGGAAATCTCCATCATGAGACGACGTATTCTTACGCAGATCGTCGATCCGCAGCGAGCTGTGGTGCTTACAACTGCACAATGAAGGTGACGGATCAAGTCGATCGGGAAATGTCATATGATGCGAACAATAAGCTTCGCTTCATTGTCGCGTCGACGCGGCAGACGTACTACACGGGCGACACCGTCAAGACTACGACGCTGGAGTATCGATATGACGCCTTAGGTCGTCGCGTTTTGGCGCGATATCGCGGACCGCAGGCATGCCAAGGGCAGAACACTCCCGAGTGCCGTTCATACGATGAGCGGCAGTATTGGTCCGGAGACCAGATACTCGCCGAGGAACGGACGATGCTGAATTCGTACTCGGGTATAGTGAGTCCAGGATTCGATGGGCGCGTGGTTTACACGCACGGCCCAGGGATTGACCAGCCGGTGAGTGTGTGGCGCCAATCCAGCATGTGCACCTTCACGGTATTTCCCCACGTGAACTTCATGGGCAGGCTCGCCAGTGGCACACATCCCGCCGGTACGACTTCGTGCGCTCGCGTCGACTGGGCTGGAGGCGAATCGCTGCCCTTTCGTGGCAACTCAGTGGCCGCGAAGAACCAGCCATGGAATGGTAGTTTGGCCGACCAGGGCACCGACGCTTCTGGTTTGCAGTACATGCGGAACCGATACTATAATCCGGCTTCGGGGCAGTTCACGCAGGAAGACCCCATTGGCCTTGCCGGCGGGATGAACCTGTATGGCTTCGCGGGCGGGGATCCGGTCAACTTCTCGGATCCGTTTGGACTGTGGCCTCTTTGGACGCACGACGCCATCATCGATGCTGCGCTACCGAAGGCCGGCTTTATTGATCGGCAGTTGGTCAAGCTCGGAAGTCTCATTCACGACGTAACCACACAGGGAACCTCCCAATCGTATCTGCATTCGATGGCGGAGAACGGCCAAAACCCACTTGCACAAGCGGCCGGCACTTCGGAGTTCGTCGAAAATGCAACCGGCGCGGCCGCCGGCTTACAGGCAACCGGTCACCACGTGATGGCGATGTTAGAGTTGGGCGCCGCAATTCATCCATTGATGGACGCCACGAGCCCGGCCCACACCAACGGCAACGGCAAGCCACGCATTTGGAATCCAAGCGAGTTGGCAGCGCACAGAAGGGCAGAGGCCGGTTCTCCGACCGTTGCTCAGCAGAAGAAAATGAACACGCAGATTCAAGAACGGTATCAGCAGGTTATGAAACCGTAGCCGAGGTCATCGAATGAACACAACCGAGACGCCTAAACCTGCCCCTTGGTGGACGGCCATTCGACTTCTCATATTCACCCTGCTGGGTGCGCCCCTGGGAGCTTTCGGCCTCAGCACCGGTCTCTACTTAGCGAATTTTACAGACAGACTTGCACCATTCTATCGCGGTGGAGCGATTGGTGGCTTCAGCGGTTGTGCGGCCTACGCAATCCTGTCTCTGTGGGATTCTAAACGGAGCATAGCGAGGCGATGGTTCGGTCTCCCGCCGATTATCGGAACGGTCGTTCTTTGGGTCGTGCTCATGAGAGATATTCCAGATATGACAGGCGCGGAGACGGCAACAGTATGCGTCGGTTGGTTTGTCGTAACAGCTGTTATCACTGCGGTCACTGTACGGGCGCAAGCGACACCTGATGATGGCAACAAGCCAGTGGCCTAGGCGGCGCCGTATCGAAGAATGCCCGGTTGCCGTTATCGCTGCGCCGCACCTGAGCGGTTATGACTTGCAAGAGCGCTGAGACGAAGCCCGACTAGAGTGATCTGGCCGGGCTTCTTCATTTAGCGGCTAAAGAGAGGAGCTGTCAGCCGTGCTGGAGGAGCACGCCATCGAGCATCGCGAGGACGGTGAGCTGCTGGGCCTTGGGGAGGCGGCTGACGCGCTCGAGCTGGCGCTGGAGCTTGGGCGTGGGCCCGCGCTTGCCGGGCTGCGCGCTCGTGACGCCGAGCAGCACATCGGTGGGGACGGCGAAGAACGCGGCGAGCTTGGGCACGAGGGTGACAGGGATGCGGGGCCGGCCGACCTCGTAGTGGGCGAGGGTCTGCTGCGCGACGCCGAGGTGTGTGGCGACCGCCTGCTGCGTGAGGCCTGCCTCCTGGCGCAGCTGCGCGAGGCGGCGGCCGAGCTCCTTGGTGAATTGCCGGTCGGTGGGCGTCATGGCAGGCGCCGGGGAATGGACGGACGTGCTCTGCACGATAGTCCCACGGGGAGCCAATGCTGGCCTCCGTGCACCGACCATGCTCGGGTGCGGAAGAGAGATCGGAGGAGGCGATTGACGCCGCCGACACGATCCACGATCTTACTAGTAAGTCTCGTATACCTGGAGCCGATCATGGCGGACACCGCAACAACCACGCTCTCGTCCAAAGGACAGGTGGTGATCCCCGAAGAGATCCGGGATCGACTCGGGCTGAAGGCCGGCGCGCAATTCGTCGTGCTCGGGGACAAGGACGTGGTAATCTTCAAGGTCCTGCAGCCTCCCACCGCGAGAGACCTTGCCACGCTCGTGAAACAGGCGCGGCAAGTCGCGAAACGCACCGGGATGCGCCGGGGCGATCTCACGAAGGCCATTGCCAAGGCGCGCCGGAGCAAGTGAGCACGCGAGCGCGACCGAACGTGCGCGTCGTGCTGGACACGAACGTCCTCCTGTCTGGAATCTTCTTCGGTGGTCTTCCCGGCCGCCTGCTGGATGCATGGCAACGCGGCCAGCTCGCGCTCGTGCTCTCGCCTGCGATCCTGGCGGAGTATCATCGTGCCGGCGCGGCGCTCGCCGCGCGCTACCCCAGCGTCGAGGCCGCACTCGATCCTATCCTGGCCCTGCTGGCGCAAGCGGCGACAATCGTGAATGCGCCCGAGCTGCCGGCGGCCGTCTCCGCTGATCCGGACGATGACAAATTTCTGGCCTGTGCCCTCGCGTCGCGCACGCCCGTGATCGTGTCGGGCGACAAGCACTTGCTCCGCGTCTCGGGATGGAGCGGCATCGAGGTCCTCACGCCACGACAACTGATCGACCGGTACCGCCTCGAGCCATGAGGCGCTGGCGTCGCAGCAGGTGACGAGATCAGCACCCGGCGACGCTCATGTACGAGCGGACTCCCCTCGAAACTGCACGTCCGGGCATCCGAGCAAAAAGTACGATAGACTAACCGGATAACCGCGCGACTAAATGAGGAAATCACAACGACATAGCAGCCGACAATCGTACGACCGCGTCTGAAGGGATCACTTCACGCAACAAGACCCCATCGGCCTCGCGGGGGGGCCTGAACCTCTATGGCTTCGCCGGCGGGGATCCGGTCAAATAGCCAATTGGTCAATACGCTAATTACCCCACCCCTCCCGAACCTGCTACGACCCCGCAACCTCGGCGCGAATGTGATCGAGCACGCGCCGGTGAATGCGCGAGATGATCACGTCACCAAATAGAGACCAGTAGGCAGTCGGTTGAATTCGCATTCCGTACCACGTACTTCCCTCGAGGCGCGTGCGTCCGCCTGGTAGCGCGATCAGCCGAAACTCTCCACGCTGCGATTTGAGATAGCCATCGAGGTGCAGCGGCGTGATGTCCGCATACGGACTCCATTCCTGCATCGGCGCCGGCTGCTCAGCGACATCGAACGACAGCCGCACTCCAGGCTCCCACCGAGTAATCGGCTCGACGAAGGCACCGGTCGAGAACACACAGCGCCGAACCGCGCCAACGCCCTCTCCACTAATATCCGCCCGTATCGGATACGCGATGCCCGTGCGAAACACGAGCTCCGTCGGCGCAGGCAGTGGACGAAACGCAATCACATGCGGCCAGACCTGCATGGGCGTCGCATCAATCTCGATCGACGATCGCACTTCACGCAGTGGCGGTTCAGCACTCCCAGCGTCGAGCGAAGCGCTGAGAGGCAGCATCAGCATCACCATCGCCGCGCCGAGTGGTGATTCGTCGCGGCGATTGGCAAGTCGTCGTCCGAGTGACGCGCCCATCGCACCAATTGCTAACGCGATCGGCGCCGCCATGAGCAGACAGATCGCCCCCTCGCCACCGGTGGCGAGTGCAATCGCACCAACCGTCGCCATCGTGGCGGCGACGGCGAGCTGCGTTCGCGCACCGGATGTTGGCTGCGGCCTGTTGAGCAGGAATGCCGTGAGCGCACCAATCAGAAACGGCGTCCCGAGAAAAAGCGCTGCGCCGTAGCTAGCGAACGCGTATACGCTGATTGCCAACATGCCGAGTCCGACTGCAAGGCCAGCGGCGATGGCCTTGAGAAGAGAGGCGCTGCCACCCTCAAGATGCAAGCGAACCGATGACTCGCGCGATGAATCGCTTGGTAACAGGGCCAGCATCGCCATGAGCGCGTAGTTCACCAGCGGCACAAAGAACAGCAGCGCCGACCAGCCCGAGAATCCCGCATCCAACGCTCGGCGCATGCTCAGACTCACACCAATCCAAAGGAACGGTAGTGCCCAAATGAGGAGCGCCAGCGCGAGCCAGGTCGGCGTTGAGAATTTGCCGAGATCGCTGAGCACAACGGACGGATGGATGTAGTCAGTCGGGAGCCAGAGTTTCCGAGTAACTATCCAGACCATCGCGGTATCGCCGGCATATTTGAGCACGGCCAGCAACAGTCCGTTTATGACATACGTCCGCCGGTCGACTCTTTCGTCGAACGTGAACCAGAGCCGAGGTTCGATGAGGGGGGACATACTTCTATAGTATGCTCGCGGCGGCGGTTCGGCGCAGTACGTTTCCCGGATGTTCGACCCAACCGAACCCGAGTTTCTCGCGGACCCATACACCACGCTCGCGGACATGCGCGAGAGCGCGGCTGTCGTACACGACGAAGGGCTCAATCGCTGGTTCATCACTCGCCATGCCGACGTGCGCGCCTGTCTTCGTGACCGGAGGCTAGGACGAGCTGTTGATAGTGGGGAAAGTGCAGATTCCTCGACTTCGCTCGGAATGACAGCGTTCGCCGGAATGACAGCGTTCGCCGGAATGACAGCGTTCGCCGGAATGACAGCGTTCGCCGGAATGACAGCGTTCGCCGGAATGACAGCGTTCTGGGAGGTCGAACGCTGGAGCTTGCTGTTCATCGAGCCGCCAGATCACACTCGAATTCGCAAACTCGTCGCGGCAGCGTTCACGCCGCGCAGCGTTGAAGCGTTGCGCGCGCCGGCGCGTGAACTCGCGGACACGCTACTTGCGCCTCTCGTTGCACGCGGTGAGTTCGAGCTGCTCAGCGACTTCGCACAGCCATTTTCGATCGGCCTGATCTGCCGGATGCTCGGCGTCCCGGCAGGCCGTGAGCGCGACCTGTTGGATTGGTCGCATCGCATGGTGAAGATGTACGAGTTCGCGATTAGCGATTCCCAAGCTCGCGCAGCGAACGAAGCGGCAGCCGAGTTTCGCTCATATGTGATGGACCTGCTGGAACAACGCCGGCGACATCCGAAAGACGACATGCTCACGCGTCTTGCGAATGCGCAGGCGGATGGAGAGAAGTTGAGTGACGCGGAGATCGTATCGACTATCGTCGTGCTGCTCAACGCGGGTCACGAAGCCACGGTCAACACGTTGGGCAACGGCTTGCTGGCGCTGATGCGCAATCCTCCTGAGTGGGAGAGGTTGCGTAGCGGCATCGTGTCGAGTGCGGAAGCGATCGAGGAATTCATTCGCTTCGACCCACCACTGCAACTCTTCGAGCGATGGGTGCTGGCGGATGGCGTTGAAGTCGCAGGGGTGCCGATTCCGCGCGGAGAAAAGATCGCGATGTTGTTTGGCGCAGCGAATCGTGATCCACGTGTGTTCGCTGATCCTGATCGATTCGATATTTCACGAGCCAATGCTTCGGAGCATATCGGTTTTGGTGGCGGCATTCATTCGTGCATCGGCGCACCACTCGCTCGCATCGAGCTCAAAGCGAGTCTGAGCGCCATCGTGAACGCGGCAAAACAGTTGAAGCTCGCCGCAGAGCCAAAGCGCAACGGGACGTTCGTGATCTGGGGTCTCGACGCTTTGCACCTAGCAGTGCAAGATTAGCGTTCATCCAACGAAAAATCCTGAGGTCGCGCGTTGTCACGAATCCTTGATTATCGCTCGGTGCTCACAGTGTGCGATTGCGCGCGTCGGTCCGCTACTACCCGAGCGTCCTCGGCTTCACGCAATGATGGCGCCGCCGCCGGACGAACTGTGCATGCGTGAGTTCGGCATCCGGACCATCGACGGTCACCGCATTAAGCTCGGAATGCCGCTCGCTGCCGCGCGGTAGCTGAATGACGACAAGAACTCGCCGATACGTCGCGGGCCTCATGGCCTCGAGCATCTTCGCAATCGTCGCAAACGCACAAGCTCCACAGCGGACGATTCTCGCAGTCGGCGCACACGCTGGCGACGCCGAGCTTACGATAGGTCCGGTACTCGCGGCCGAGCGCGCACGTGGAACGCGCGTCGTGATTCTCGACCTCACACTGGGCGAGAAGGGACATCCGACACTCTCGGCGGAACAGTACGGAGCGCAAAAGCGTCGTGAAGCGACGTCGGTGGCTGCCGCGCTAGGCGCTGAGCTCGAGATTGGGCCGTATCGTGACGCCGAGCTTCCGGACAACGAGGACACACGCCGATGGATGGCGAGCGCCATTCGCCGCATTCGGCCCACGCTTGTCATCACCCATTGGAAGGAAAGCATTCATCGATATCGAGCCCAGTGGAAAGCGACGGTTCTTGGACGCGGTGCCCTAGACGCTGGACTCGCTGCAGAAGCTACCAGTGGTGCGTCACTTCGGACGGCTTAGCCGTCGCCGTAGAAAGTCGAGAGTAAGTTGCCAATTCTCAGCACCCGCCTCGGCAGTAGCGCGCGCGCTGGGGGGCGTATCAGTGGGATAGCTGCGCTCGTAGAGCTTCCATGGCGTCGATGGTACTCCGCACACGCCGTGTCCCGACTCCGCACGCGTGAGTGACTCCGTGGTCCCCGCCAGGCCAGCAGCAGCGCGACGCGCCACGATGCTGCGAGTCATGTCGCCGGAGGCCCACACTTCGTCGCGATCACTGCCGAGCAAGAGGAGTGGCGCACGAATCCGCTCGACCGGAATCCGTGCAGGGGCAACGCTATCGGAAAACAGCACGCGGCTTCGATCATGCGCTGTTCGCGCTGTGATCTTGCCTTGCAGCGATTCATCGTAGCGATCGTACGGAACAAAGGGGAAGGGAACACCGCCGTCGCTCCAGCTCGACATGCGCTCTCCCGCATGCGGTTCGCGCCCAAACCCAGTCCACACGACATCGCTGGGAACACAGGCAACAACAGCCTTGGGCCACGTGCGATGCGACGCAATCATCAGGGCGAGCTCCGCACCCTTGGACGCGCCCCACACAATCGTACGGCTCGTATCAACTCCTGATTGAGCACCGAGCCAGTCGCGCGCGTGATCGAGCATCTCGAGCGGAATGTTCGCGAGCGCGCTCGATACCGTAGGAATCGCGTTCTGCCATGCGAAATACGTGACAGCGAACGTTGCGTAGCCATGATTGGCAAATCCTTCAGCGAGAATGCGCGCCGTCGTTGAATCGCCGCCCTCGCTGCCATGGAGCACAAGCAATGCGGGGAAGGGACCAGGCCCAGCTGGCTTTACGAACGCACCTGCGAAGTCACCCTGCGCGATCCAGCGCCGTTCCAGCGTCGGAAGCGAAGAGCGAATCGCAAACTCGAGTGAATCCACTAGGTGTCCGCGCCAGTACAACCGAAGCGCGAGGCGTCCGGGAACGAGCGAGATCACTGTGTCGCTCTGCTCCATCGACCAGAGGAGGCCGAACGCATTCAGGGCTTGACCAGGTGCCCGATGCCGGCGCTACTCGGGCGAGGTCGATATCGCCGGCAGAGCCGTAGAACGTTGCCATGGAACGAAAGGCCAGCGTGTCGACCTTGCC